>NZ_JBHXFJ010000033.1:74523-83581 GCF_042722465.1 Streptomyces sp. NPDC127098 | reverse complement strand
GGCCCGGGCGACCGACGCGCCGGCCGCGCCGCGCTGGCGGTCACGGCCGCCGAGTGCGGGCGGGTGGTCGGCTGGGGTGGGGTACCGGCGGTTTCGCGGCCGAGGCCGAGCGTCAGCGGGTACGCGCCTCCCGCGTACTCGGGCCCTCGGGGCGGGCGGGCGCGGGTGACGCGCCGGCCGCGCCGTGTGGCGGCTGAGGCCGAGCGCCAGCGGTTACGCGGCGGCCGGCGAGCACGGCGGCGACGCCCGCCGCCGTCCAGGCGAGCAGGACGACGAGCGGGAACGCCGCCCCGTGCCCGTCGAAGAAGGAGACGGAGCGCAGCAGCGTGGCGCCGGCGCCGGTGGGCAGCAGCTGCCCGAGCGTGCCGACCGGTTCCGGCAGCAGCTCGGGCGCGGAGCCCGCCCCCGACCAGGGGTTGCCGAGCAGCATCAGGAGCAGCGCGCCGAGCCCGATGCCGCGCGGGCCGAGCAGCGCCGTCGCGCCGGCGACGGTGGCGGCGCCGGTCAGCGCGAACAGGCTGAGCGCGGCGGTGACCTGCCACCACCCGCCGCCGAGCACGTCGAGCCAGCCGTGGCCGACCGCGGCCGCGGCCAGGCCGATCAGCGGCGCTGAGCAGGCCAGGGCGAGCAGCGCCCAGCGGCCACGCAGCCGGGTGGCGCTGATCGCCGCCCCGGTGGCGAGGCCAGCGAGGGCGAGCGGCAGCACGCCGGCGGTGAAGGCGGCGCCGCGCGGATCGGCGGCGGGGCCCGGCACCACGTCGACGACCGTCACCTCGGTGCCCTCCGCCGCCTGGCCGGTGGCGATCGACTGGAGCAGCTGGGCGACGGCGGGCCCGGCGGCGGAGGCCGTGAGGAGTCGCGGTTCCTGACCGTCGGCGACGAGCGCGCCGTAGATCTCGCGGTGCGTTATCGCCTCGCGGGCGGCGGTCTCGTCCGGGTAGCGGTGCACGTCGAACGCGCCGTCGGCGTTGGAGAGCTGGCTGGCGATGCGGTCGGTGGCCACGGGCGGGCCCGCGACGCCGACGGGGAGGTCGTGGGGGGCGGAGCGGGCGACGGGCCAGGTGAAGGCCCAGAGCATGAAGGTGATCAGCGCCGGCACGAGGAGGCCGACGATCAGCAGGCCGCGGCGGTGAGACACGCGAAGCCTCCGAACATCAAAGAGAAGGATCATTCGTTCTGCGTTATTCACCGTGCGCCCGTCCGGCGTGGCTTGTCAAGAATGAATGTTCGTTTTATCTTCTCGGGTATGGCACGCGTCTCCCAGGAACACCTCGAGGCGCGCCGTCGACAGATACTCGACGGCGCCGCCCGCGTCTTCGCCCGTGACGGCTTCCACGGCGCCTCGATGCAGGACGTGTTGCGCGAGAGCGGCCTGTCCGCCGGTGCCGTCTACCGGTACTTCCCCAGCAAGGAAGCCATGATCACGGCCCTCGCGACCGAGGTGCTCGGCGCGGTGCGTGCGGCGTTCGAACCCATCGCGGCCGCCGAGCGGCCCAACCTGCCCGACGACCTCGTCCACGCCCTCGACCGGATCTGGTCAACGCTGCCCTACGCGCCCGCGCTGCTGCCGCACGTGTGGACGGAGACGCTGCGCAACGAGGAGCTGTCCACCGTCCTCCAGGAGGGGCTCGGGCGGCTCCTCGACCTGTGGGAGGGGCTGGTGGCCGGCTACCAGCGCAACGGCTGGATGCGCGACGACGTACCCCCGCGCGACGTCGCCCGCACGCTGCTCGCCTGCGCGCAGGGCTTCATGCTCCAGCGGATCATCTTCGGCGAGGCGGACGTGTCGATCCTGGCCAACGGGCTGCGCGGGCTGATGACCCTGCGGCAGCCGGAGTCGATGGAGAGCTAGCCTCCGGCCGGCGGCTGGAACTCGGCGCCGAGGCGACGGTCGACGGCCAGTGTGATCGCCGCCGACACCGCCCGCTTCACCAGCGGCCGCAGCCGCTGCAACACCTCGGTGAGCCGCTCGACGTCCTCGGCCGACAGCGGATGCCGGTCGCCGTCCCCCGCGTCGTGCCCCAGCACCTCGGGGGCCACGTGCGCCCGCAGCACCTCCGTGAACACCCCGGCCAACTCCTCGGCATGACCGCGCAGCACCTGCCCGGCGGCCAGCACCACGGGCAGCGGCAGGCCCTCCTCGACCAGCGCGGAGGTCGCCTCAAGCAGTTCGCGGCTGAAGTGCGTGATCTCGTCCCCGGCCACCGTGAGATACCCGGTCTCCACCGCCGCCGCCAGGTTCTCCGGGGAGTCGCCGCCCGGCCAGTACGCGGCGAGCTCGGCCCGCGTCAGCCGCACCGGCCGCTCCTCGGCCCAGGGCGGCGGCTCGGCCGGCGCCGGCAACGGCTCGGCGAGGCCCAGGAGTTCGGCGGTGCGCCCGGTGTCGTGGCCCGCCGTGAACGCGGCTATCAACTCGGCTATGCCGCCCAGCGTGTGGCCGCGGGCCAACAGCGCCGCGATGGTGCGCAGCCTGGACAGGTGGCTGTCGTCGTACCAGGCGACCCGGCCGACGCGGCGCGGCGGCGGCAGTAGTCGGCGCTCCCGGTAGTAGCGCAGGGTGCGCTCCGGGATGCCGGCCGCCTTCGCCAACTCGGCGGCCCGGTACTGGCGTGGTGCCTGGGGTGCCTCCGATGCGTGCACGAACCGCAGTCTAGAGAGCGTCCGTACCCTACCGGTCGGTAAGAAGCTGCCCTACACTCCCCGACACGCCAGTGATGACTGGCTGGTTGCCAGACCTGTCCTCACGGGAGGAGCTGAGCGGCTGATGCATGTGAAGGTGGCGGTCGTCGGGGCCGGCTTCGGCGGCCTGGGCGCCGCGGTGCGGCTGCGCCGGCTCGGCGTCACCGACCTCGTGATCCTCGAACGCGCCGGCGCGGTGGGCGGCGCCTGGCGCGACAACACCTATCCGGGCTGCGCCTGCGACATCCCCTCGCACCTCTACTCGTTCTCCTTCGCCCCCAACCCCCACTGGCCCCGCAGCTTCTCCGGGCAGCCGGAGATCCGCCGCTACCTGGAGCACCTGACCGACGCCTTCGGGCTCCGCCCTCACCTGCGGCTCGACTCCGAGGTCACCGCGGCCCGTTGGGACGCGGACGCGCTGCACTGGGAGATCGAGACCGGCACCGGGCCGCTCACCGCCGAGGTGCTGGTCTCCGCCACCGGACCGCTCTCCGAGCCGAGCCTCCCCGACCTGCCGGGCCTGGACCGCTTCCCCGGCGCCGTCTTCCACTCCGCGCGCTGGGACCACACCGTCCCGCTGCGCGGCCGGCGGGTCGCCGTCGTCGGCACCGGCGCCTCGGCCGTCCAGTTCGTGCCCGAGATCCAGCACCAGGTCACCGAACTCACCG
This sequence comes from Streptomyces sp. NPDC127098, assembly GCF_042722465.1. Lineage (NCBI taxonomy): Bacteria > Bacillati > Actinomycetota > Actinomycetes > Kitasatosporales > Streptomycetaceae > Streptomyces > Streptomyces sp. NPDC127098. The sequence continues at coordinate 80,234 of NZ_JBHXFJ010000033.1, read as the reverse complement.
TCTTCCAACGCACTCCGCCCTGGGTCCTCCCCAAGCCCGACCGGCCCATCACGGCCGCCGAGCGCGCCCTGCACGCCAGGATCCCGCTCGCCGGCACACTCCGCCGCCAACTCGCCTGCGGCATAAGGGAGCTCCAGGTCGGCGCCTTCACCAGACACCCCGCGCGGATGCGGGCCGTCGAACGGCTCGCCGCCCTCCACCTGCGCCGCGCCGTCGCCGACCCCGAGCTGCGCCGCCGACTCACCCCCGACTACCGGCTGGGCTGCAAGCGGGTCCTGCTCTCCAACGACTGGTACCCGACGCTCGCCCGCCCCCACGTGCGGCTCGTCGACTCCGGGCTGCGGGCGGTGCGCGGCGCCACCCTGGTCGCCGAGGACGGTCGCGAGGCCACCGCCGACGTCCTCGTCCTCGGCACCGGCTTCCGGATCACCGACCAGCCCATCGCGCACCGCGTCACCGGCGCCCACGGCACCACGCTCGCCCACGAGTGGCGCGACGGGATGGCCGCGCTGCGCGGCACCACGGCCGTCGGCTTCCCCAACCTGCTCACCGTCATCGGACCCAACACCGGACTCGGCAACAACTCGATGATCCTCGTCATCGAGGCCCAACTCACCTACCTGGCCGACTTCATGAGAAAACTCGCCGCCCTCGCGCCGCCCGGCGGCCGGGCCGCCCTCACCCCACGCCCCGACGCGGTCCGCGCCTGGGGCGGACTGATGGCCGCCCGGCTCGCGAACTCGGTCTGGAACACCGGCGGTTGCCGCAGCTGGTATCTGGACGCCAGGGGCCGCAACACCACCGTGTGGCCCGGCACCACCGCCGAGTTCCGCCGCGCCACCGAGCGGGTGGACCTCGCCGAGTACGAGGTGCTGCGCCGCGAGGCGGTGGTCGCCCGTGGCTGAGACGATCCGGCGGCTGAGCGTCGTCTCCACCGGCGGAGCCCGCCTGCACACCGAGGTCCACGGCCCGGACGACCGGCCCACCGTCCTGCTGGTGCACGGCTGGGCCTGCGACACCGGCTTCTGGCGGCCGCTGCGGGAGTTGCTGCTGCCAGAGCACCGGGTGGTGGTCTACGACCAGCGCGGCCACGGCCGCACCCCCGCCACGCCCGGCGCCTGCTCGCCCGAGGCGCTGGCCGACGACCTGTGCGCGGTGCTGGCCGCCACCGTGCCGGCCGGCGCGCGGGCCGTCGTCGCCGGCCACTCCATGGGCGCCATGACCGTGGTGGCCGCCGCCGGGCGGCCCGAACTGCGCGATCTCGCCGCCGCCACACTGCTCTGCTCCACCGGCGTCGAAGGACTCACCGGCGCGTCCACCGTCTTCCCGCTGCCGCCGGGCCCCGCCCGCGCCCGGGCCCAACGCCTGCTGCTGACCAGCCGGTTGCCGTACGGCCCGGTCACCCCGCTCAGCCGTCAGCTCGTCCGCTACGTCACCATGAGCCGCGCGGCCACCGCCGAACAGCGGCGGCTGGTCGCCCGGATGGTCGCCCGCTGCCCACGCCAGGGCCGCGCCGAGTGGGGCCGGGTGCTCGCCGACCTCGACCTGTCCGCGCTGCTGGGCCGCCTCGACCTGCCCACCACCGTGGTGCACGGCACCGTCGACCGCCTCACCCCCCTCGTCCACGCCCGCCGCACCGCCGACCGGCTGCCCCACCTCGTGGAGCTGGTCGAACTGCCCGACATCGGGCACATGGCCCCCTTCGAGGCCCCGGACCGCGTCGTGGCACCGTTGATCGCCCTCGTGAAGGAGCACCTGCTATGAGCACACGCCGGCACGCGGTGCGCGGTCGGGTCGCCGTCATCACCGGAGGAGCGCGCGGCATAGGCGCCGCGCTGGCGCGCACGCTGTCCGAGCGGGGCGCCACGGTCGCCCTCGTCGGCCTCGAACCCGAGGCGTCGCGGGCCGTCGCCGAGTCCCTGCCGGGTCCCGCCGAGCACTGGGACGCGGACGTCACCGACGAGGCCGCCATGGCCGAGGCCGCCCGCCGCGTCGGTGAGCGGTTCGGTCGCGTCGACGTCGTGGTCGCCAACGCCGGGGTGGCCGCCGGCGGCCGCTTCGCCGACTCGGACGACGCCGGCTGGCGGCGCGTCGTCGAGGTCAACGTCGTCGGCTCCGCCGTCACCTGCCGCGCCTTCCTGCCCGCGCTGCGCGACAGCCGGGGCTACTTCCTGCAGATCGCCTCGCTCGCCGCCCTCACCCCGGCTCCGCTGATGACCGCCTACTGCGCATCCAAGTCCGCCGTCGAGGCCTTCGCGCACGGCCTGCGCCCCGAGGTCGCCGACGACGGCGTCCGGGTCGGCGTGGCCTACCTCAGCTGGACCGACACCGATCTGGTGCGCGGCGTCGACGAGGACCCCCACCTGCGCCTCGGTCGCTCGCTGCTGCCCTGGCCCACCAACCGCACCAACCCGCTCCAGCCCGCCGTGGAACGGCTCGCCGACGGCATCGAACGGCGCGCCGCCCACGTCTACGGCCAGCGCTGGGTGCGCGCCGCGCAGCCGCTGCGGCCGCTGATCCCCGCCGTACTGTCCAGCCCCTGGGCCGTGCGCCGGCTGCGCCGGGTGACCGGCAACCCGCGCCACACCCTCGTCGGCCCGAGCGGCCGGGCGGCGACCCGGCAGGAAAGCGACGGGCCCTAGAACCGCCAGCGCGTCTGGGCGTAGTCGCCCTTGCGGAAGCCGAAGGCCACCGAAGGACGCAGCCGGTAGACCAGGGCCCGCTGGTCCAGGCGGTTCCTGAACGCGCCGTCACGCACCTCGTACCGCCACTCCTCGCCGTACTTGGCGACGAACGCCTCCGCGATCCGGCGCAGCTCCGCCTCGTCGCCGACCAGCCGCGCGCTGCCCTCGACCACCAGGTCCAGCCCCCGGTCGAGCGCGCTGTCGCCGGTGGTCAGCACGCAGCGCGGATTGGCCGCCAGGTTCCGCACCTTCCGCTCCCCGGCGCCGCTGGTGAAGTGCGGCGCCCCGGCGACCCAGACGCTCAGCAGCGGCGTCACGTGCGGCTGCCCGTCCGGGCGCACCGTGGACAGCCAGTACACCTCGGCCTCGGTCAGCCCGCGCAGCGCCTCGGCCCAGGGCGTCGGCTCGGCGCCGGGCGCGCTGTAGCGGGGGTCGAGCTCGGTGCTTCTGGGCTTGCTCTCCCCGAAGTCGGCGGGCGGCATGGGCGGCTCCTCGTGCTCCTCGGCCGTGTGGTCCTGATCCTCGTCCTCGTCCAGGACCGGGACGTGTCGGAATGCCGACCGCCGCGGGCCGGGGAACTCATCGGTCGCCGCACACGTGGATGGGGCGCGCCCGTCACCGGGCGCGCCCCATGTCGTCAGCCGCTCGTCACCGATCGCGGTCCCCGCGGTCCTCGCGGTCCTCGTCCAGGGCGCTGCCGCGCATGTCCCTGCCGCGCTGCGACAGGTCGCCCTGCCCGGGCCCTCCTCCCCCCTCCCGTCGGTGCTGGCCGCCCTGACCGCCCTGGCCGCTCATCGCCCGCCTGGCGCGCTCCTGCAGCTGCTGGGCCTTCTCCTTGATCTGGTCCGCCATGCCCATGCGCCGCCACTCCTCACCATCGCCTCGAAGAAACCGGTGGCTGCCGGTGCCTGCTACCCCCAGGCTGACACGATCGGGCGAAGCGCGCATATCGGGCTAGTCGGTGGTGCGGGGCGGCAGCGGCGGCCGGCGCCGGTCGGGGATGTCCCGATAGCCGGGCGGCGAGGCCGCCGGCCGCCGCTCCAGCAGGTCGAGCGCCACCCGCACCGCCGTGTCGAGCACCACCGAACGTCCCTCGGCCCAGTCGATCGGTGACCGCACCGCCTCGATGTCCGGCTCGACCCCCCGGTTCTCCACGGCCCAGCCGTACGTGTCGAACCAGGCCGCGTTCATCGGCACCGTGATGTCCGTGTCGTCCGCCAGCTGGTGCTCCCCGGTGATGCCGACCACCCCGCCCCACGTCCTGCCGCCCACCACGGGCCCCAGCTTCAACAGCCGGAACGCCGCCGTGATCATGTCGCCGTCCGACGAGGTCGCCTCGTCGGCCAGCGCCACCACCGGGCCGCGCGGCGCGTTCGAGGTGTACGAGACCGGCTGCGCGTTCCGCGTCAGGTCCCAGCCCAGGATCGTGCGGCTCAGCTTCTCGATCACCAACTCGCTGATGTTGCCGCCCGCGTTGCCCCGCACGTCGACGATCAGCGCCTGCCGTGAGAACTCCATCCGCAGGTCGCGGTTGAACTGCGCCCAGCCGGAGCCGCCCATGTCCGGGATGTGCACGTAGCCGCAGCGCCCGCCGCTCAACTCGCGGACCAGCTCGCGCCGCCTGCTCACCCAGTCCTGGTAGCGCAGCGGCCGGTCGTCGATCAACGGCATCACCGCGATCCTGCGCTGCCGGCCGTCCTCCTCGGCGAAGGCCAACTCCACGCTGGTGCCGCCCGTTCCGGCCAGCAGCGGCCAGGGACCCGCCACCGGATCCACCGGCCGGCCGCCGACGTGCGTCAGCACCGCGCCCTCCCGCACCCCGCTGCCGGCCAGCGGCGAACGGGCCCTGGAATCCGAGGAGTCGCCGGGCAGGATCCGCGTCACCTGCCACGAACCGTCCTTGGTGCGCGCGAAGTTGGCGCCGAGCAGACCCTGCGCCCGCTGGTAGTGCGCCGGCCCCTCGTTGCGGCGGGCCGGGGTGACGTACGCGTGCGAGGTGCCGAGCTCGCCCAGCGTCTCCCACAGCAGGTCGGCGAACTCGTCCGGGCTGGCCACGCGTTCGACCAGCGGCCGGTACTGGTCGAGCACGGCCGACCAGTCCACGCCGCCCATCCCCGGCTCCCAGAAGTAGTCGCGCACGATCCGACCCGCCTCCTCGAACGCCTGCCGCCACTCGGCGGCCGGCTCCGCCGTGTGCACGATCCGGCGCAGGTCCACATGGACGGTCGAGTCGCTGTCGCCGCTCTCGGTCGCCGGGACGGCCCGCAGCTCCTCGTCCTCGCACACCACGAGCCGGGTGCCGTCGCCGCTCGGCACGAACCAGTCGACGTCGTCGGTGAGTTCGGTGCGCTTGTTCTTCGCCGGGTCGAAGTGCTCCAGGGTGGGCTTGCCGGAGGTGTCGTCCGGATTGACGAACGTCTCCCCGAGCGCGCCCGAGATCGGCCACCGCAGCCACACCAGGCCGCCGCCGGCCACCGGATGCAGCGAGCTGTACTTCGACGCGGCCACCGGGAACGGCGTCACCCGGCTGCCGAGCCCCTCCGCCTCCACCTGCACGGCACCCTCGTCGCCACCCGCGTCGTCCGGATCGAGCCCACCGGCGGCCGGCCGCCCCTCGGGCGTGATCGCGAACGGCGAGCGGGTGGCGGAGGTCAGCGGCACCAGGTACGGGCGGCAGCCGAGCGGGAAGGACAGGTCGCCGGTGTGCACGTCGTACACCGGGTCGAAGCCACGCCACGACAGGAACGCGAGATACCGGCCGTCGCTGGTGAACACCGGCTCCTCGTCCTCGAACCTGCCGTCCGTGACGTCGATGATCGTGACCTCCTCGACGCCCAGCTTGGCGATCTTGATCTGCGTCAACGACCGGCCGATCCCCGGGTGCGCCCAGGCCAGCCACTGCGAGTCGGGCGAGAACGCGAGGTCCCTGACGGGGCCGTTGACGGAACGAATCACCTCGACGGTCCCGGCCTGGCGGCCTACTGCCTCCTCCCCGCCGGTCGCCTGGCCGGCGGCCTGACCGGGCGC
>NZ_JBHXFJ010000033.1:0-74423 GCF_042722465.1 Streptomyces sp. NPDC127098 | reverse complement strand
GACCCCGGCTTCGCCGGCGGCCGGCTGCGCGCCTTCGGCGCCACGTGCCTGCGGCGCGGCCACGACCGGCCCGGCCACCGGGCCGGCTCCGCCGGCTGCGGTTCCGGCTGCGCCGGCGGCCGGCGCCTGCGGCGCGGTGGTGCTGGGCTGGTGCTCGGCTGCGCCGGTGGCCGGGTGCGTGCCTTCGGTGCCCGGTGCCTGGCCGGCGGCCTGACCGGGCGCGACCCCGGCTTCGCCGGCGGCCGGCTGCGCGCCTTCGGCGCCACGTGCCTGCGGCGCGGCCACGACCGGCCCGGCCACCGGGCCGGCTCCGCCGGTAGTCGGCGCCTGCGGCGCGGCCGCGTCGGCGGAGGGCCGGGCAGCCTCGGCGCCGTATGCCCGCGGCCGGCCGCCTTCGGCCGTGCCAGCGGCCTGGCGCCCGGGAACCACCGCGCCGGAGGCGGTCGTGGCCGGGGTGGGGAGGTTGTCGGCCGGGAGGCCGGTGTCGGCCGCCGCCGGCCCCGGCTCGGGGCCGGTCGGCGGGCCGGGCACGGCCTCCGCCGAGCCGGCGGCCCCCGGCTCCTCCCGCGCCTGCGGCGCGTCCGGCTCTTCCTCCGTCTCGTCCGCCGGGGGGACCTCGATGAGGAGGAGGCGGCCGTCGTGGGTGGCGGCGGCGAGGAGTTCGCCGTCGGGGGAGGCGCGGAGTTCGCGGACCCGGCCGAGGTCGCCGGTGGTGAGGCGGAGCGGCTCGGTGTCGCCGCTGGCGCGCGGGAGGTGGGCGATCTCTATGGCGTCCTCGCCCGAGGCGTCGGTGACGTACGCGATGCGGCCCGTGTCGCCCAGCATCTCGGGGAGCCGGACCCGCACGCCCGTCGTCGCGGACAGCGCGCGGGCCGGGCCGTCGCGGTGGGTGAGCCAGTAGAGCGCGCCCCGCACGCAGACCGCGCTCGCGCGGCCCGTCGCGTCGACGGCGAGGGCGTCGACGTTGGCGGCCGTCCGCACCTGGAAGGCGCGGCGGCCGGTGCGCGGGCCGCCGAGGCGGACGTCCAGGCGGCGCGGGCGTGACCCCGGGGTGAGCTCGTCGACCAGCCACAGTTCGCCCCCGCACTGGTAGACGACCCGCCGGCCGTCCGTCGCCGCGTGGCGGGCGTAGTACGCGTCGTGGTCGGTGTGCCGCCACAGCTCCGTGCCGTCGGGTCGGCAGGAGTACAGGTTGCCGACCCCCTCGTGGTCGGAGAGGAAGGCGACCCGGTCACCCACCAGCATCGGGCAGTCGAGGTGGCCCGCGAGATCGGCCAGCAGCCGGGTGCCGTGGTACCAGAGCTTGCCCGTCGCGCCGCCCCGGTACCGCTTCCAGGCGGCCGGCTCGTGCGGCGCCTTGCCGGTCAGCAGCAGGGTGCGGCGGTCCGCGCCGGCGCCGGTGACCGCGATGTCGGCGACCGGTCCCCACGGCAGCTGCTCGCCCGGGCCGCCGACGGTCGGCACCGTGTAGGACCAGGTGAAGTGGGAGAACGGCTGGTTGTGCGAGCTCACGGCGAGCACGCGGCTCTCGCCCGACGCGTCGGGGGGCGTCCAGCCACGGACCCGCGTGTCGTAGGAGGCCCAGTGCGTCAGCTGGCGGGCCGGGCCGCCGCCGACCGGCAGCAGGTGGATCTCGGGATCCAGGGTGCGCCAGCTGGTGAACGCGATCAGGTCTCCGTCGGGGGAGAATCGAGGATGTCCGACCTGGGTCCGGTCGGCGGTCAGCCGCCAGGCCCGCTCGGACGTCCGGCCGGGGGCTGGCAAGGGGGCCAGCCAGAGATCGTCCTCGGCGACAAAGCACAGCGAGTCGCCGTGCACGTGCGGGAAGCGTGGATACGCGTCGGCAGATGAGTTGGATTCGTCGCTCACGGGTCCATGCTTCGGCTCGCTGAATACAGCGGCAAGTCACCGAAGGACGACAAGAGGCAGGAAATGTGACCTGAGTCACTTTTTGCCCAGGTGGCTCACCCTGCCCGGCCGGCGCCGCGTCTCGTGGCATGAGCTGACAAATCTCATCTCCCGATCACGATCAAACCACGACACCCGGACAGGAGACCCTGCCCCGTGGCCACCTTTCTCTACAAACTCGGCCGGCTGAGCTTCCGGCGGCGCTGGTGGATGGCACTGAGTTGGCTGGTGCTGCTCGTCGCCATCGGCACCGCCGCCTCCACCGCCGGCGATCCCCCTGAGGAATCCTTCTCGCTGCCGGGCACCGAGACCGAACAGGCCCTCAACCTGCTGGAGAGCGAGTTCCCGGCGGCCAACGCCGAGGGAGTCGGATCCACCGTCGTCTTCCAGGCCCCGGAGGGCCAGGAGCTCACCAGCCCGGAGAACGAGGCCGCCGTCCGCGAGACCCTCTCCGCGCTCCAGGGCGCCGACCTGGTCATCTCGGTGGACGACCCGTTCGTCGAGGGCTCCGGTCAGGTCAGCCAGGACGGGCGCACCGCCTTCGCCGAGATCGAGTACGACGCCTCCTACGAGGACATCACGGAGGAGATGCAGCAGGAGCTGTTCGACGCCATGGAACTGGCGGAGGACGGCACCGGGCTCACCGTCGAGGCCCAGGGCGAGGTCGCCATGGGGCCGGCGGAGTTGGGCGGCGCCGCCGAGCTGATCGGTGTCGGGATCGCGGCCGTCGTGCTGATCCTCACCTTCGGCTCGCTGATCGCCGCCGGCGTGCCGCTGCTCACCGCGCTGATCGGCGTCGTGATCGGCTCGCTGGGCATCGCCGCCCTGGCCGCCCCCCTGGGCCTCTCCGGGGAGACCGGCATCCTGGCGACGATGATCGGCCTCGCGGTCGGCATCGACTACGCGCTCTTCATCGCCTTCCGCTACCGGGCCGAGCTGGTCGAAGGACACAGCCGCGAGGAGGCCGCTGGGCGTGCCGTCGGCACCGCCGGTTCGGCCGTGGTGTTCGCCGGCCTGACGGTGGTCATCGCGTTGGCCGGCCTCGCCGTCGTCAACGTCCCGATGCTCACCAAGATGGGTCTGGCCGCCGCGGGCGCCGTCGTCATCGCCGTCCTGATCGCGCTGACCCTGGTCCCCGCCGTGCTCGGCATGGTCGGCAAGCGGATCTTCGGTCGCCGGGTGCGCAAGGCCAACCCGGAGACCGGCGTTCCGGCCCCGGTCCCCGCCGACGGCAAGCAGAACGCGGGCGCCCGCTGGTCCCGCTGGATACTCAGGCGCCCGGCCATGGTGCTGGTCGCCAGTGTTCTCGGCCTCGGCGTGCTGGCCGTGCCGGTGGCCAGCATGGAACTGGGGCTGCCGGACAACAGCACCCAACCCGAGGACACCACCCAGCGCCAGGCCTACGACATGCTGAGCGAGGGCTTCGGCCCCGGCTTCAACGGTCCGCTGATGATGGTGCTCCAGGGCGGTGACGGCACGGACCTCACGGCCGCCGCCGAGACCCTGCGCTCGGAGCTCGAGGGCTACGACGACGTGGTGGCCACCACCCCGGCCGTGCCCAACGAGGACGGCACGGTCGCCATCGTCAACGCCTTCCCCGGCTCCAGCCCGGCCAGCACCGAGACGACCGACCTGGTGTCCCACCTGCGGGACGACTTCGCGCCCGACTTCGAGGCCGAGACCGGCGTGCAGATGTACGTCTCCGGCACGACGGCGATCAACAGCGACTTCTCCCAGGTGATGAACGACGCGCTGGTGCCGTACCTGGCGCTGGTGGTCGGCCTGGCGTTCATCCTGCTGGTGCTCGTCTTCCGGTCGATCCTGGTGCCGCTGAAGGCCGCGCTCGGCTTCCTGCTCTCCGTGCTGGCCGCGCTCGGCGCCGTCGTCGCGGTCTTCCAGTGGGGCTGGGCCGCCAGCCTCATCGGGGTCGAGGAGACCAGCCCGATCATGTCGATGATGCCGATCTTCATGATCGGTGTGATCTTCGGTCTGGCGATGGACTACGAGGTCTTCCTCGTCACCCGGATGCGGGAGGCCCACGTCCACGGCGAGGGCTCGCACCAGTCCGTGGTCACCGGCTTCCGGCTCAACGCCCGGGTGGTCACCGCCGCCGCGGCCATCATGATCAGCGTGTTCGCCGGCTTCGCCGTGACCGCCACCGAGGACATGATCAAGATGATGGGCTTCGGTCTCGGGACGGCCGTCCTGCTGGACGCCTTCGTGGTCCGGATGACCATCGTCCCGGCCCTGATGGGCCTGGTCGGCGAGCGCGCCTGGTGGCTGCCGAAGTGGCTGGACCGGATCCTGCCCAACGTCGACGTGGAGGGGGAGTCCCTGGAGAAGTACCTCAAGGCGAACGGCAAGGGCCGCGACGCGCTCGAGAAGGAGCGGGAGCCGGCAAGCGTCAGCTGAGCCGCGTCGATCCCGGCCGTTCGAGCCGCACACCGGGAGTCGTGAAGGGAGCCCGGCGCTCCGAACCCCCTCGGGGGCTCGGGGCGCCGGGCTCCGGCGTCACCGCTGTCGAACCACGGTTCGGTGGGGGGCGCCCGCGGACGCCGGCTGACCGACGGGCTCAGCCGCCGCCCGGGACGCGCCGCACCGTCCGCAGCAGGTACTCCTTGCGGTTGAGGGGGTTGGCGTCGGTCCGTGGCCGCTCGGGCGCCGGGCCGCGCACCGGGCGGTGGCGGTGGAAGGCGGCCTCAAGCAGCCCCTCGCCGCTGGTCAGCGTCGGCAGCCGCTGCTCCAGGTCGTGGACGCGGGCGGCCGGGATGTCGCCCTCGATCACCACCAGGTCCCCGCTGTTGGCCGTCGTGTGCGGCACGGCGTCGAGCCTGGCGAGCACCGGGAGCAGCACGCCGGTGGTCGCCTCGGGGGCCTCGATCCGGAACCGGTGCAGGGGCTCGTGGACGACGGTGCGGGCCCGTCGCAGCGCGGTCATCAGAACCAGCGGGGTCAGCAGCCGGAAGTCGGCGCCCGTGCTGGACATGGACTTGTCGAAGATGGCGTGCGCGTGGCTCTGGCGCGGCGCGTAGCCGGAGTGGGTCATGGTGACCACGCAGTCCGGGACCGGCCAGCCGTGCGGGCCCTGCGCCAGGGTCTCGCGGACGGTGTCCTCGACGGCCCGGAAGAACGCGTAGGGCATGGAGCCGAGTTCGACGCCGAGCCGGAAGGTCACGCCCGCGCCGTCCGGCGCCGGCTCGACCCGCAGGCCCACGGTGGCCAGGAACGGGTTGTCGTCCCTGCCCTTGAACTCCGCCGCCTCCCCGACCCCGGTCAGCCGCTCCACGTGCAGGGTCGTGGTGGCGTGGCACACCACCTCGATGCCGAACTCCTCGGCCAGCGTGGCCTGGATGACCTCCTTCTGGACCTCGCCGTAGAGCGAGACATGGATCTCCTGGCGGAGCTCGTCCCGCCGGAGGTTGATCAGGGGGTCCTGCTCGGCGAGTTGGCTGAGCGCGACGTGCAGCGCGGCCCGGTCGGCGGCGCGTACGGGGGCGACCACCGTCTCCAGAGACGGCGGCGGGAAGTGCGGGACGGGGTCGGCGACGCGTCCCGGGGCGCCGACGGCGTCGCCGATCCGGACGTCGCCCAGGCCGGTCAGCAGGCCGATCTGGCCGGCCGTCACCGCCTCGCGGCGGATGGCCGCGCCGTGCTCGAAGACGGCGACGCCCGTCACCTTCGCCTCGCGCTGCCCGTCCCGGCCGTAGCGCAGCGTGTCGCGCACCGACACCGTTCCGAGCCGCATCCGGACGTAGGCGGCCTTCTCGCCGCCCGGACCACGTTCGATCTTGAAGACGGTGCCGGCCGGCGGGCCGTCGGGCGCCCCGCCCGCGGTCGGCAGGAACTCCCGGATACCGGCGGCCAGTTGCTCGGTGCCGGCGCCGGTGATGGCCGAGCCGAAGAAGACCGGGTGGACCAGGGCCCTGGCGGTCTGGGCGGCGAGCGCGGCCCGCAGGCGGTCGGGCGCGAGCCGCCGGGGGTCCTCGTCGACGTACGCGGCGAGCAGCGCGTCGTCGTGCTCGGCCAGCACCTCCGACAGGCGGGCGGTGAAGGCCGGTTCCGCCGGGTCGAACGGCGCGTACACGGCGTCCCGGGTGCCGAGCCGGCGCGGGGCGCCCATCGGGACCACCGCGGGGCTCAGCCGGCGGGCGATCTCGTCGAGCAGCGCGCCGTGCCGGGCGCCGGAGCGGTCGATCTTGTTGACGAAGAGCAGCGTGGGGATGCGCAGCCGGCGCAGCGTCCGCAGCAGCACGCGGGTCTGGGCCTGCACCCCCTCGACGGCCGAGACGACGAGCACGGCGCCGTCGAGCACGCCGAGCACCCGCTCCACCTCGGCGATGAAGTCCGGGTGACCCGGGGTGTCGATCAGGTTGACGGTGCGGTCGCCGAGCGCGAAGGAGACGACGGCCGATCTGATGGTGATGCCGCGCCGGCGCTCCAGCGCGAGCGAGTCGGTCCTGGTGCTGCCGGCGTCGACGCTGCCGACCTCGTCGATGACGCCGGCGTCGTACAGCAGCCGCTCGGTCAGGCTGGTCTTGCCGGCGTCAACGTGGGCCAGGATGCCCAGGTTGAGAAAGACGGGTGTGCTCACAGAGCGTCAGGTCCTCTGGTTCGAAGGGGGTTCCCTGCTTCGCGGACGCGGACGCTGTCCTCATCTCCGACTCCTCTCTCCTGGTGTTCCTGGTGCCCCTGGTGCCCCTGGTGCCCCTGGTGGTGGCCGGGGGAGTACAACAGACGGCCGCCGGGGCGGCAACCGATTTGCGGAGTCGGGGCTATGGTTATGTCGACAAGGTGATCAGAACCGGGAGGCGATGGTGCGACGCGAGCCGGGAAAGACCCTGTTGCGGGCCCTGTTGACAGCCCTTGTGGGCCTCGCGCTCGGCGGCGCGCCGGCCGCGGCCGCCGCCGCGGGCGCTCCGCCGTCCGGGTGCGTCCCGGCGATCTCCCTGGACGACGCGGCGGGCGCCGAGCGGCTGCTGGCGCGGGTCGACGCGTTGGAGGCGGCCGGGGGCGGCCGGGCGGAGATCGACGCGGCGCTCGCCGAGGAGGCGTGCCTGGTGCGGGTCAGCGCGGCGACCGAGGTGCCGCCGACGTCCGCCCTGGTGGTCTCCACGCCCGACGTGTACCGGATCGCCACCGTCAACGGCCGCGACCGCTGGGTGGCCATGACCGACTGGGCCTTCCAGGCCCTGCCCGCCTACCCGATGACGGGCCGCCAGGCCGTCACGACCTGGTTCGACTCGGCGGTCACCCCGATCCTCCAGGTGGTCCACCACAGCGGTGCCACCGACGAGTACCCCAACACCAGCAGCGAGGCGGCCGCCGCGGTCAACGCCTTCGGCGTCGGCTTCCTGATCACCCCGGCCAAGTCGGCCACCGACATGAACGTGGCCACCGGCCGCTCGGCCCTGGTCTTCGAGGGCAGCGGCGGGGGCTGCAAGACGCTGACGGCGCGCGGCGCGTTCGCCCACACCTGGTACGGCACCGACATCAACGCCCTGTCGATCGCCGCCACGGGGCCCACCTTCGGCTGGACCGACACCCGGTACCGGGCCCTCAACGTGAGCCAGCCGGCGACGGTCAGCAACGTGTGCGGCTGACCGTCGCCGGCTGGTCGCGGCGCTGGGGGCAGGGTGAGCTACGGCGCTGCGCGCAGGACGTCCGCGACGACCGGGCCCGCGTTGCTGCCGCCGTGGCCGGAGTTGGGGACGACGGCGGCGACGGCCAGGTCGTTGCGGTAGGCGGTGAACCAGGCGTTGGGCTTGTCCTGGCCGTCCACCTCGGCGGAGCCGGTCTTGGCGCCGATGTCGCCGCCGAGCCCCGCCATCGCCTCGGCCGCCGTGCCGTTGGTCGCGGTGCGGTTCATCAGGCCGCGCAGCTCCCCGGCCGTGGCGGCGCTCAGGCCGTTGGCGGTGGCGAACTCGCGGTCGTCGAAGGACTGCGGGACCAGGTAGGGCTGGAGGAAGCCGCCGTTGCGGACGGTGGCGGAGACCGAGGCCATGGTCATCGGGTTCATCCGCACCCCGCCCTGGCCGATCAGCGAGGCGGCCATCTGGGCGTCGGACTGGGTGGGCACCGCGCCGTCCATGGTGGTGGTGCCGACCTGCCAGGTCATGCCGAGCCCGAAGGCGTCGCGGGCCTGGTTGCCGAGGGCGTCGTCGGACAGCTCGGGCGCCTGGCTGATGAAGGCGGTGTTGCAGGAGGCGGCGAAGCTGTCGGCGAAGGTGCCGCCCTCGATCTCGAACTCGTCGAGGTTCTGGAACCGCCAGCCGCCGACCTCGAAGTACTGCGGGCAGGGGTGCTGGGCGTTCGCCGAGGCCAGGCCCTCGTCGATGAGCAGCGAGGCGGTGACGATCTTGAAGGTGGAGCCCGGCGCGTAGGAGCCTTCGAGGGCCGTGTTGAAGCCGTCGGCCGGCGAGTTGGCGAGGCCCTGGATGGCGCCGGTGCTCGGCTGGATGGCGACGACCGAGGCGTTGCTCTTGCCGGCGACGGCGGCCTCGGCCGCGGCCTGGATGGTGGGGTCGATGGTGGTGGGCACCTCGCCGGCGGTGGGCTCGGCGAGCGCCAGCAACTGCTCGACGGTCTCGCCCTCGGCGTCCACGATCCTGGTCTCGGCGCCCGCGCTGCCGCCGGACTGCTCCGCGTACCGCTCGCGCAGGTCGTCGAGGATCGGGGCGAGCGTCGGGTGGTCCTCGGCGGTGAGCGCGGCGCCCGTGGCGTCCAGCACCTCGACCGGGGGCAGCTCGTCGGCCGGTCCGGTGACGATGGACTGGCCCTCGGCGAGGCCCGGGTACAGCACGGTCGGCTCCCAGTCGACCACGGGCTCGCCGGTGGTGGCGTCCCGGGTGACGGTCAGCTCGGAGGAGTAGTTCCAGTCGGCCGGGTCGACCGCCTCGTCCTCCTCGTAGGCCACCACCGCGTCCACGGTGAAGGCGACCCGCTCGCCGCTCGGCGCCTCGGGCGTGACGGTGAGTTCGGAGACGGCGGCGTCCTCGACGAGCGAGGTCAGCGCCGCGGTGGCGGCCTCGGGGTCGTCGGTCAGCTCGGCCGCGGCGGCCGCGTCGCCGGCGGCCCAGGCTTCCAGGAAGGCGTCCGAGGCCTGGAGGACCTCCTCCGCGCTCGGCGGCCCGGACTCGACGCCCTCGCCCGGCTCCTCGTCCGAGGTGGCGGCGACGTTGCCCCGCTCGCCTTCCTCGCTCTCGCCGCCGAGCAGGCTGTAGGCCCCGAACCCAAGCACCGAGACGACCGCCGCGCACGTCCCGGCAATGACGGCGACACGCTGTCCGCTCCGCATCTGCCCTACCCCTCGATCACCCCATGAGCGCCTCTGCGAGGCGTCCGTCCGGGCAGCCTACCCGCTACCCCTGGTATCGCTGACCGCAGCCCGGTGTCACGGTGGGGGCGGCGACCCCACCGGAAGCGTGTCAATGATTTCTTGACAATCCCTTAAACGTCAAGGAAACCTTGACGCATGGAACCGACCCCTGGACCAGACGGCCGACCAACGCCCCACCCGGCCGCCGGACTTGCCCTGCTCTCCGCACTCCTCTGCGCCTTCGGCGCCCTGCTCGCCCTCCAGACGGTGGTGGACAGCGACCTGATGCTGATCCCGCTCGGCGCGCTCGCGCTGACGATCTTCGCCGCCGGGATCGCGCTCGCCGCCAGGACGACGCGGGCCCGGGCCGACGCCGCCCGCCTCGACGAGCTCGAACCGCTCCCGCCCACCGGTGAACCGCGCGACGGCGAGGACCGGGCATGACCGAACCGCCCGCCGAGGGCCTGACCGAGGCGGAGGAGACCGCGCTGCGCGAGGCCGTCGCCGAGGCGGTGCTCGCCGTCCGCGCCCAGGGCCGCGCCGGCCTCGGCAGCGACCCCTCGGCCCACCTGCTGATGGTCGCCGCCTCCCGGGTCGCCGCGGAGGAGACCAGCCGGCTGCTGCGCCAGTCCATCAACGGCGCGCGCGCCGCGGGACACAGCTGGGAGGTCGTCGGCCGGCTCCTCGGCATCAGCCGGCAGGCCGCGCAGCAGCGCTTCGGCACCCCGGCCGCCACCCCGCCGCCGGCCGACCCGGGCGCGCACCGCCGGGTGCTCTCGCCGCTCAACGCCTTCAACGAGATGGACGCCCTGGCCGAGTCGGGCCGCCGCGGCTGGCACGTCGTCGACTACGGCCACCTCCACCACCTCGTCGAGTCCTCCCCACGGCAGTGGGAGCACCAGCGCCTGTGGTGGCCCACCCGCCGCCGGCGCCGCCGGATGGTCGAGCAGGGCTGGGAACTGATCGTCCCGACCGACTTCGACTCGCCCTGGGCCTACTACAAGCGCCCCCTCGACCTGCCGGCCGAGCCCGGCCTCTCCTGACGGGCGGTCAGGACGCCCCGGCCCGCTTCGCTGCCCCGTCGAGCTGGTCGCCGTAGCCGGCGCCGGTCCAGACGTGGTGCCGGAACTGCTCCGGGGTCAGCACCCCCGGCCAGTGGGCCTCAAGGTGGAACACGCCCCGGCAGCGGAAGCAGTAGCGCGCCCCGGCGCTGAGCGCGTCCGCCCGCGGCCTGCCGTCCCGCACCCGGCGCTCGTCCCGGGTCTCGCCGCGCACGATGGCGAAGGTGGCCGCCAGGATCAGGACCGCGGCGACGGCCCCGACCGCCGTGAGCCACGGCAGGTCACGCTCCTCGGCGTAGTACGCCCCGGCGGCGCCGGCGACGACGGCGATCAGGACGCCCTCCACGGCGTGCGTGAACCGGTCGCCGCCCGGGGCCGGCGCGATCGCCAGCCGGGTCGGCAGCCTCTCCCGCCGCCCCCGCTCGTCCACCCGCGCCTCGGCCACCGGCAGGTTCTCCCACGTCCGACACCCGGGACACCCCACCGGACCGCTCGTCTCCCCGTAGGTCATGCCGCCCATGGTCGCGTCCCACGAAGTGTCCACATCAACCGGGGTGGGGCTACACCCAGGTGTCCAGCCACATCCGGGCCCGCCAGCCGTCGACCGGGATCTCGGTGCCGGTGTAGATCGGGTAGAAGTAGATGGAATCCCCGAGGCTTGGCACGGTGAGGCTCTGACCAGGCCAAAGGGCCCAGAGCTAGGCCAGATTTGGTTCTCTGGGCCGTCTGTGGGCCGTTCCACATGCAGTAATCCAAAAAAACTTTCCGGACTGGATTGGATGCTGCACGTAGTGCTCGCTAGGGTGACCCTCAATGCATCCGGTGCGCCGGGAAAGCCACTTGGGGCCCTGGGGCCCCGGGCCCCAAGGCGGGGAGCTCCCGGGACTCCTATGGGAGGACATCAGATGCAGCGGTGGCGACACATGTGGTGGGTGCTGCGGAGTGAGGCGCGACGTAGGCGACCCGAGTTGGCTCGGTGGAGCTACTGGACGGTCCTCATTCTGCTGACCATCCTCCGCAGCCGCTGAGAGCGGCCACGCCCTCCCACTGCTATTGGGAGGGCGTGGTCCGCAGGGGCCCGTTGTGCTGCCACGGCGCACCCACTTCTGTCCGCCCTCAAGGGGCTGGTCCAGAGGCCGAACCGGAGTTGGCGTTCCCTCTTTCAGAGGGGCCGTCCTCATTCGACGCATCTAATTCAATCAAGTTGCTGGGGCATGTTGCAATGCGATGTTCCAATGCGACGTTCCTTGAGGCACCTCATCTCAGCCCTTCTGAGGCGATCTGGTCGATCGCATACCCCGGTGCCGCGCGCGTTGGTCGTTCTGATCAGGCGGAGCCGAATGCCGCGTCCACGGCCTTCCGCGTACGCCCCTCACTGCTCGGCATCAGGTGCGTGTACACCCGCAGTGTGAACCCCGGGTCGCTGTGCCCGAGGTACTGGCTCAGGGCCCGGATGTTCTCCCCGGCGTCGAGCAGGACCGAGGCGTAGAAGTGCCTGAGCGCGTGCATGCCGTGCTCCCGCGCGGACTCGTACCGCTCACCCTTCGCCGCCTGCGGGATGAGCCCAGCGGCGGCCACAGCCGGCTTCCACTTGTGGTCGTCGAAGTTGCTCGCCCGGAGGTAGCTCCCGCTGCTGCCCGTGAAGAACAGCCGCTTCGTCACCAGGGGCCCGTCCGGCTTCACCCACGGCAAGCTGATCTCGACAGGCGGGAAGTCCTCCATGTGGGTCTTGAGCGCGTGGGCCACGACGGTGGGCAGTGGCACGTCGCGCAGCTTGCCCCGCTTCGGTGGGGCGAAGACGAACTTGCCCCTGATCCGCTTGAGCTGCTGCCGCACGGCGATCCATCCGCCGTCGAAGTCCACGGCGTCAACCGGCAGGCCGAAGATCTCGCCCTGCCTCAGCCCGCATCCGGCGCCCACGTCGACGGTCGCCCGAAGGTGCTCGGGGAGGCTCGCGCGCACCGTGCGGACCTGAGCCATGGTCCACGGGACCACCCGCTTGGGTGCCGGCTGGGGTGCCTTGACGGACCGCGCGTGACACGGGTTCTTGGGCAACAGCCCGTCGTCGACGGCGGCGTTGAACAGCGAGGAGACCGTTCCGTAGATGATGAGCCGGTGCGAGGCGGCTGGCACCTCCTCTTCGAGCCTGCTCAGCCAGGTGCGGATGTGCCCCGGCTGGAACGACCCCATCGGCCGAGTCCCGACGTAGGGGTACGCATGCAGTCGCAGGCGACGCTCAGCGGCGGCGCGGCTGTTGTCGTCGGTCGTCAGCGTCCCGACCCACCGTTCCGCGTACTGCTGGAAGGTGATGCGACCGGCCCGCGGATCGATGTACTGCCCGCTCGCCATGTCGGCCGCCGTGCGGATCAACCACTGCTCAGCCAGTCGCTTCTGCTTGTCCGGGAAGCTCTTGGACTTCTCGGTGCCGTCCGGGCCGACGTACCGGGCGCGGTAGCGCAGGCCGGTGCTGTGGCGGTCGGTCTTCACCCGCTTGGTGGTGCCGTCTTCCTGCTTCTCGTCCTTGTACCAGCGGTCTTGGATGTGGCCTGCCATGGGCCGTTCCTCCTGGCGTGCAAAGGGCAGGGGTGGGCCGCGATCGCGGCCCACCCCTGCTGGGAGGTGCGGTGGTTGTCGTCAGGCGGCTGCGTTGCCGCTGGCCTTCTGCTGCATCACGTACGCGCGCACGTCGGCGGGGTCGTAGCGAAGGTGCTTACCGATGCGGAACCCCTTGGGGCCGTGGCCCTTCTTGCGCCAGGCGTAGAGGGTTTCGACACTTTCGAGCTGAAAGAGGACGACCAGGTCCTCGGGAGTGAGGTAGCGGTCGGGGAGGCCACCGCGGAGGGCGGTCCGGGCGTCCTGCTGGGTGCCGAGCTTCACGGCGTTCCTCCTGCGGAGGTGGGTTTCTGCTTCCTCGGTGTCGGTTACATCGGTTACAGCGGTAACGCCGCAGCTCAGACGGCCTGTAGGTGTAACCGGGGAGTGCGGCGTAACCGGTTCGGTGCGGTTACTCATGGCCGGAGGCGTTACCGGTGCTGCCGAGCGTGTGTCGGTTACGGCCGCTCGCTTCGGTTACGGCATCAGCGCTGATCAGGGTGGGTGCGGCGGGTGCCGTAACCGATGTAACCGGAGTCTCCGGAGGTGGGGGGCAGTACCTGTCCCAAGCGTCGGTGAGGTCGTCGCGGTGGTAGCCCTTGGTGGGTTGTCCGCCGATCCGGAGGGTGCGGGGGGCGATGGGCTTGCCCTGACCGGTGACGTACTCCTTGAGCATCCGCGAGAGGCGTCGTGGAGCCAGGGGCTGCCCGTCGAGGTCGCCCCAAGGGGACTCGTCGAGGTTGTTCAGCACGTGCAGGATCTCGACGGTGGAGACGGCGGTCTCGCCGGGGAACACCTGGTCACGCAGGTCGGCGAGGAGCTTGACGCCAAGGGAGGCGCGGTCGTCGGTGCTCACCGCGTTGACCAATTCGACGCAGGCGGCGCGAGCGCGCTCGGGCCAGTCCCCGCCGGCCGCGTCGGCGACGGCCAGCAAGGGCTCCCAGACGTCGGCGGGGCGGTCGGTGATGCCTTCGGGCATCTCGGGGAAGACACCCTCGATCTGCTCGCGTACGCTCCTGGCCCACTCGGCGAGCCGGTCACGCAGGGCGTTGCCTTGGGGCTCGTGGACGCGGGTGCGGTAGGGCTCGACCTTCTCGGTACGGGCCCGGCGGCGCATGCGGATGATGACGCTGCGGGCCATGATCGTGTCGGGGAGGCTGCCGAGTCCGGCCATGGCCACCGCACAGTAGCTCGGGAAGGCGACCACGGACTGTGCGC
Organism: Streptomyces sp. NPDC127098; assembly: GCF_042722465.1. NCBI lineage: Bacteria > Bacillati > Actinomycetota > Actinomycetes > Kitasatosporales > Streptomycetaceae > Streptomyces > Streptomyces sp. NPDC127098. The sequence continues at coordinate 60,329 of NZ_JBHXFJ010000033.1, read as the reverse complement.
CGCCGTCGCCCACGCAGCGGTAGGAGACGCCGGAGCGGCGGTGCCCGGCATTGATGAGTCCCCGCAGGTCCTCGTTGTCCTTGGCCTTGGGCCCGAAGACGGTGTCGATCTCGTCGAAGAGGATGACGGGCCGCCCGGCCTGGTCGGCGACCGCCCGAAAGAGCGCGGGTGGGGAGGCGTTGACGGCGTGCATGGGGTGGGGGACCAGCGTGCTGGAGATCTCCAGTGCTCGGGTCTTGCCACTGCCCGGCTCGGGGGAGAGGAATGCCATCCGCGGGGTGGAGTCGAAGGCGTCGAGCAGGTGCGTGTGCGCGTTCCAGAGCACCACGGCGACGTAGGCCGCTTCGCTGGGGAAGGCGTTGAAGCGGCGGTGGAAGGCTTCCACCTCGTTGAGCAGCGCGGCGCCGTCCACAGGCTGTGTGCTCATGCGGCGTTCTCCTTGGCGGTGCGAAGCGGGCAAGCGTCGCGGTGGGTGTTGTGCTCGGCGATCAGCGCCAGGACCTTGCGGCGGCCGACGGCGCGTTCGTCCCGGCCGCACTCGCACCACGACCGGGCGGTGGGGACCACCTGCCAGTTGGGCGGGGCGAAGACGTGGAGCCAGGCGACGGGGCGGCGGCCGTCGCGCCGCTGCGTGCCAGAACCAGAAGGGACGGCCTTCGGCCGACGATCCTCCAGGCGCCCCCGGTCGGTCGTGGCCGGGGTCGGTTCGGCGACGGTCGGCCGGTCGGTGTGGGGGATGCTCTTCAGGTGGGGCGAGGCGGGGTGCGTGCTCATGCCGACGCCCGCCTGCCGGTCCGCTGATTGTGGGTGATGGACCAGTTCAGGGCGCTGCGGATGGTGGAGCGGCACTGCCCCGCCGGGAGTCCGGTGGACTCGCCCGCCTCCTGAAGAGCCTGTTCAACCACGTGACGGGGCAGGTCGCCCCACGCGACGAAGCGGCCCAGGGCGCGCGCCGCCCGCAGCAGAGCCTCGTCCCGCCCACCTTCGGCCGTGGTGGCCACGGCGTGGGTTTCGCTGGCCAGCGCGGCAGCGGCGTAGCGCTCGGCACGGGTGCCGCTTGCCACGGCGACAGCCGCCGGGCGTGCCGGCGGCAGGGGCGGCGTGAGCAGGGTCAGCAGCCACTCGGGCAGGGGCGCGACCGGCGCCGCGTCGGCCACCTCGTACGCCCGGCCGCCGACGATGCTGCCGGGGGCGATGACGTACCCGCCCCACGCGCGGGTGTCGATCCGGCGGGCGAGCTTCCCCTTGGTGCTGGGCAGCCGCACGTCGGCCGGGGCCCGGAAGTACAGGTGTTGCCCACCACCGGCGGTCCGGACGCGGTAGGTGGTGGGGACGGCCTGTCCGGCGCGCTCGCAGAGCGCCTTGAAGGCAGTCACGCCGCACGGCGTGTCCGCTTCATCCCCGGGCTTCAGCGCGTCCAGGTCGACCACGATCAACCCGGCCGGGCCGGTCGCCAAGCCGACGTTGTAGGGGCGGTGGGACCACGCGGCGTGGATCAGGTCGCGGTCGAGGGTGGCGCGCTGCTCGGGCTTCACGTGCCCGCCCGCGCAACGGCCGGACCGGGGGCAGGTGGCCTCGGAGTGTCCGGCGGGGCGCTTGTCCCCGGGGCGGAGGGGGATGACGGGCCAGCCGCGGGCGGCGGTGGCGAGTGCGGCATTCAGCAGCGCCGCCGACTGCTCGTAGAGCATGATGGGAGGTGTCCTGTTCTCTCGAAGGGAATGGGTAGGACCCGGGGCGGCGGGCTGCATTGGCGTGGAGCCGCTGCCCCGGGCGTGGTCAGAACTCCGTGTCGAACTCGCTGTCCTCGTACTCCCGCTGGTCGCAGTCGGGACAGCCGCAGTAGGTCCACGAGCCGTCGATGAACTCGGAGTGGCACTCCAACTCGTCCACCTGATCTCCTTCGTGACGTGGTGAGCCCGGTCTGTCCGGTCCCCCGCGCGGTCCCACCCGGTTGGGTCGGGGCCGCGCAGGCGGCCGTCAGTCAGCGGTGTTTGATGGTGCCGTTGGGCTTGCCGAACCAGCCGGTGGCGGTGATGTGCTGGGTGATGTGGGTGTCGCCACCGCCCGTGGCACGACGGCCGGGCATCTTCGCGGCGAGGATGAGCAGCGCGGTGGCGGCCAGGCCGGCGGTGCCGAACGCGGTGAGGGCGCTGACGAGGTGGGCGATGCCGAAGCTGGCGAGGCCGATGCCGGCGCCGCCGCCGACGAGGATCTGTGCGCGGGGGTCGATCAGCGGCTCGGGGGTGAGGTCGCGGGGCGGGGTGGGCTCGGGCATGGCGGGGGCGAGGTCGCGGGTGATGGGGACCATGCCGCGGCCGTAGGCGTCGGGGACCCAGACGACGCCGCGTTCGGCGGCCAGCTCGATCGCGGTGGCGGGGGCAGCGGTGGGTTGGGGCTGGGCGTAGGTCTGGGGGATGTGGTGGGGGAGGTTGTGGTTCACCGGCGTGGCCTCCTTGCGGTGATGCCGGGCCGGATGGCCCAGGTGGGTGGGGTGGTGATGCGGTAGGTGCCGGGGCGCCACCAGGTCTCCCGGAGGTGGCCGCCGTCGATCAGCTCGGTGATGTGGTGGGCCAGCCAGGTCTTGCTCTGGCCGGTTCGCGAAGCGAGGTCGAGCAGGTCGGCGTGCCGGATGGCGTGGTGGCCGGCGGCCAAGCAGTAGGCGAGGTGGTGCCGGATGGCTTCGGCGGCTTGCTCAGGAGTGCAGGTGCGGGGGGTGTGGTCGGCGACGTCGCGCCGGATGAGCCCGATCAGCCGGTCGGTGTGGCCGCTGGTGAGGTTGATCGTGGCGGTGTGGGCCCAGTCGTCGGGCTGGCGGATCACCAGCCGGGCGGCGGCCGTGTCGGGCGGCGGCGTGGGGTTGGTCCAAGCGCGTAAGGCGGCGGCCAGGACGCGTGCCGCGCGGGGTTTCACGGGTTTCCGTTCCTCTCCGGGGGCCGGTGTCAGAACGGGGTGTCAGAACGCGCGCCGCTTCGTGCGCGCGCACGCGTTGCTATAGGTGGATCGGGGTGTCAGGCGTTCTGACACCCGTTCTGACACCGCTGACACCCCGTTCTGACACCTCCTGACACCCCAGCGGGGTGTCAGGAGGTGTCAGTGCAGGTCAGCGGGGGTGTCAGGCGTTGGCGGGCTCGGGGTAGAGCAGCCGGTAGGTGCCTTCGCTGTCGGTTTCGGCGAGGTGGATGCCGGCGTCGGCCAGGTCACCGAGTTGCTCGCTCAGCCAAGCCCGGGAGCGGTTGAGGCGGCCGTCCTTGCCCCAGAACGGGGAGAAGTCCCGGGGGCCGATCAGCTCGCGGTCTTCCTGGCGGAACTCCTCCAGGATCGCCAGCAACTCCCCCTCGGCTTCGCCGGGCGTCAGGCGCCGCCGGGGCGCCCGTGCGGTGTCCGGCGCACCGAGGGGCCAGACCTGGTCGGCCTCGACGGGCGGGATCTCGCGGTCCGGGTCCACGTCGGGGTCCGGGGTGCCGTCGTCCGCGAGGCCGGCGGCCTCCATCACCGCGCGCTCCACCCGGGCGTCGAGGGCGGCTTCGCGCTCGTCCTCCTGGTCCTGCGCGGTGCGCACGGCGGCCTCCTGCGGGGCGGCGATCGTCGTGGTGTCGGCGGTGTGGCGGGTGCGGCCCGCGTAGGCCGGGCCGGCGGCGGTCGCCGTGACCGGGTCGGCGCACGGGCGCGGGGCGATGGCGAGCGTGCCGGCGATCTGCTCGTCGGTGATGTTGTAGGTCCGTAGCGGCATGGCGTACCGCTCCTCCGGAACGCCGGGGGCCACCAGGTAGGCGTAGCCCGGCCGCCGGTTCTCCCACGCCTCCGGGCGGGCCCCGGCGTCGCGAACGTCCTCGGGCAGCGCCATGTCGGCGGTCGTGGAGCCCTTGACGCCGAAGCAGAGGATGCCGCCCAGCTGTTCGCGGACGTCGGTCGGCATGCTCGTTGACGACGGTCGCTGCTGGCTCAGCTCGACGGTGATGCCGGCGGAACGCGCCTCCTGGACGATGCCCTCCATCTCGACGTCACCGGCGCGGAAGAGCTTCGCGGACTCCTCGAACCACGCCACCATGTAGGGCATGCCCAGCTTCTCGTAGACCTCCGGAGTCCAGTTCTTGAAGCCGTACCGACCCATCAGGTCGGCCCGCGCGGTGATCACGTGCGGGAGCGCTTCGGCCATGGCCTCAGCCCCGGCCATCGTGGTCTCGCACCAGTCCATGTACGGCATGAACGGGCCGAACGTCTGCTGTCCCTTGGAGGGGTCGGCGCCCCAGACGATGACGTCGCGCTTGGTCAGCACCTCGGTCACCACCACCGACCACCCGGCGGACTTGCCCGATCCGTTCATGCCGAACACGCCGAAGTGCGTGGCGTTGCGGCCGGTGGCCAGGTCGGCGGGCAGCCACAGCTCGGCGATCTGGCCGTCTTCGTAGGGGCCGATCGGGATGGCGTCCGTGACGGAGCCACCGAGGTTCGACGGCCCCGGCCACGGGGTCGACTCCTTGAGCATGTCCTGCGGCACGATCACCAACTCGGGCCGGTCGGCCCGCTCCGGGTCGGGCAGGATCCGGATGCTGGTGGGCGAGATGCCCAGCTCGACGGCCATGGCCTCGATCCGGTTGCCCAGCTCGCGCGGCGTGATGCCGTCCAACTGCAGCGGAGCCGTGACCTTGTTGGGCTCCACGTCCGGCTTCTTGCGGAGCTTGGCGCGGGCCTCCCCGATCGACTTGACCAGCACGCCGGTCTCGTTGCGGCCACCAGCGGCGTCGCGGACCTTCAGGGCGGTGACCACGTTCCACGTGCCGGCGAGCGCGGCGCCGCCGATGCCGAGCGTGGAGATCAGGGTGGGGTCGAACGGGTCGGTGACGGTGGCCACCAGCAGATAGCCGGTGCCGGCGCCCGTGGAGAGCGTCGCAAGGGCCCGGCGAATCGCCGCGGTTCCCTTGCTGGCCACCCAGGTGGCCACCGTCAGGCCACCGGCCGCGAGCGTCATCGCGGCCGCGGCGGCCGGGGAGTCGCCCCACACGATGTGCGTGGCGACGCTGGCAGGGACCTCGGCGACCAACGCCGCCCAAGGCCGGGTGTGCGGGGCGAGGAAGAGTTTCGCAATCTTGGGCGTGTCAGCCACCGAAGTACTCCTGTCAGTGGTGGTGTCGGCGGTGGTCAGGTGGCTTTCAGCCGAAGGTGAAGGGGGCGCGCGGCTGCTGAGTGGCGCGGGCCCTACCGACTTTCCGCAGGTCGGACTCGAACTCGCGCTCGAACGACGCGTAGAGGGCCGCGGCCTGCTTCGCGATGACCTTCTCCGCCGCCGCGATCGCCCGCAGATGCCGGGCCACCCGGCGGGCACGCATCCGCGCCCCGGCCAGGGAGCCGTCCGAGGTTGGGATGTGCCGCAGCACCTGCACCAGGTGCTCGTAGTCCATGCCGCGCTCAACGGCCCGGTTCCGGCCCTGCTTGCGCAGGTGCTCGGAGAACGCCCGGATGTCCTCGTTCGTCATGAACTCCGCACCCGGCGTGCCGGCGGCCTGGCCCGTGGCACTCTGGCCGACCGTCGAACCGGCCGCCCGGGCAACGTTGCCGTTCTTGTTGATGTTGATGGTCAGCGACCGGTTCCGCGTCCGCTCGCGGTGCGTGGAACGCGACCGCTGGCGAACGATCGGCTGAGCAGCGGCCCGCTCAAGGCGGGCCCGCTTCCGATCGGCGCGACGGGCGTCGGCCCGCCCCGTCGCGTCCACGGGCCGCTCGGCGGCGAACGGGGGCGGCGTGCCGATGCTCGGGGGATCATCTGGCCGGGGCGGCACCGGCATGGGACGGGGGCGTGCCTGAGACACAGGAACTCCTCACAGAGAAGGGAAACAGGGAGGTGGGAGCGACCGGCCCGCATCAGACCGGCGGCCCTGTCACGCGGCCGTCGTGGAACCGGCCGACGAGTCGCACCTGTTGCAGGCGCCGATCGAGGTGGGGATGCAGTACTCCTGCTGCTGGCGGCATTCGGGGCAGGTGCGGCGCGCGGCCAGCGCGGCGGTGATCGCGCGCCACTTGGCCGGGGTCATCGGCCGCACAGGCTGAGCGAGGTCGACGCGGTAGAGGTAGGCCACCAGCGGCCCGCGCCCGCGCCGCCGGGGCCGTTCAAGCTGACCGGCCACCTCCTGTCCGCCGGGCCGCAGGCCCCGCGCGCGCAGCTGGCGGCGCGTGGCCAGACCGTCCGGGGCCAAGCGCCACCGGTAGACCGGGACCGTGCTCACCCGGCCACCCCGGCGGGCTCAGCCGCGGGCGTCGTGGCGCGGGCCTCAGCGAGGCGGGCAGACACCCAGCCGACTGACCAGCCGGTGAGGTGGGCCAGGTCCCGGACGGTGGCGTTGGGGTCGGCGTTCACGATCGCCTTCCGGGCCATGGTCTCGGGCATCTTCGCCCGTTCACGCCCCGGCCCCGGTGTCGCCGCAGCGGCCTTGCCTTGTTCATCGGTGGCGGGCTCGGGCGCCTCGTGAACGCCCTCGGGCTGTTCATGAACGACCGGCCGGGCAGGGCGCGGCGCCTGCTGTTCACGCCGCTCGTTGGCGGCGTGCCTGGCCTGCGCCTGGCGCTCCTGCTCGCGCCGCGCGGCTTCCTGGCGGGCGTGCACGTCCTGCTGTTGCCGCTGGCGGTCGGCGTGCTCGCGTGCCTCGCGTTCCCGCGCCGCCTGGTGGGCGAGGCGTTCACGCTCCATCCGGGCGGCGTGTTCACGCTCCTCCCGCAGGCGGGCCGCTTCGCGGTCGGCGCGTTCAGCTTCCAGGCGGGCGGCGTGCTCGCGTTCCTCCCGAGCCTGTTCACGCGCCTGCTGTTCACGCCGCTCGGCAGCGGCTTGTTCACGCTCGCGCTCCTCGCGGGCCGCCTGTTCACGAGCCTGCTGTTCGGAGCGTTCACGCTCGCGCTCGGCGCGCTCCTCCGCGTCGATCCGGGCCAGTGCGGCGGCGATCGCCCGCCGGTAGGCGAGGCTGGTCTCCGCCGTGACGATCAGGAGGAGCGGCGCCACGGAGTGGACGGCCACGCCGACCGGATCGGCCTTGAGTGCGGAGTCGGCGGTGTTGAGGCCGAGGGTCATCAGGCCGGTCATCCACCGCAGCAGCAGCGGCCACGCGCCGCCCTTGGCCTCCAGCCGGGCGAGCACGGAGTCGAGGCGGACGACGATGACGACGGCCGCGTCGACCACGATCGGCAGGATCGGCGCGGTCAGCTCCCATCCGGCCGGGGTGTGCCGCAGCATCAACGGCGTGACGGTCAGGACGCTGTAGAGCATCGCGCCGCACACGATCGCCCACGTCCCGACGTTCAGTGCCCGCTCAGCGGACTGGATCGCCGCAACGTCGCGCCTCACGCCGTGCCACCGCCCTTCTCGGTCGTCCAGCAGAACGGCGGGAGGGTCTGGGCGCGGTTGTAGACCTCGATGGCCGCGCCGTCGTTCCCGGGGGTCGGGTAGACGCGCGGCCCGGTGAGCGAGGCGTACAGGCGGGCGCCGTGGTGGACGCAGGCCAGCACGGACGTGCCGTGCTGGTCCACGATCCGCACCACATCCCCCGCACCCTCACAGCCAGTCGGGTCGTCCGGATGAGCCGCAGCGCAGCGACCCACCGTCTGGGGCTCGCTCACAGCGCGCCCCCGATCGCGATCAGGGCGGCGACGGCCAGCAGCGCGCCGCCAGTGCGGGTGAGGTCGACCGCGCGCTGAAGCGCGGTGTACTTGGCCACGGCGAGACGGGCCAGCGCGGGGATGGCTTCGGTGCGGCGGTCGACGGCCAGGTCGGCGGCGAACTGCTCGGGGGTGAGGGTCGCCCAGTGGGCCAGGGTGCCGGGGGCGTCCGGGCGTAGGCGGGGACGGATGACCGACAGCAGCATCGCGCACGCGGCGACCAGAACAGCGGTTCCGGTGCTGGCGGCGATTGCCCCGACCAGCGGCAGCGTCACCGCGCTCCCCGCGGTGCCCACCACGGCCAGCGTCGCGCCGATCGAACCCAGCAGGATCGACGCCTTGGTGTCCGCGCGGGCGACCTGGTTCTGGACTTCCGCGAACTCCTCGGACAGCGCGCGGTCCATGTCGCGGGTAGGCAGCGTGGTCATGCGGCCACCGCCCGCCTGCCACGGCGTACCGCCTGGCGCGGCACGACCGGGGCGAACAGGTCGGCGGCGTGCTCCTCGATCGCCAGCGCGGCGATGTGGGACACGCGGTCGATCAGGCCGGGGTCGTCCGCGAGGATGTCCCGGCCAGCGTCCAGCCGCGCCGCCCGCTCCTCAAGCGTCTCGTCCTCGACACCGAGCCACAGCTCAAGCGGCGTACCCAACGCCAGCTCGATGAACTCATCCTCGTTCAGCGCCTCATGGGCGCCGACGAACGCTCTCATCACAGGGTCCTGTTCTCTCGAAGGAGACGGGTAGGGCCTCGGGGCAGCGGGCTGCATTGGCGTGGAGCCGCTGCTCCGGGGTTGGGAGAAGGAAAGTTGAGGGCGCCCCGCCCGGTGTTGCAGTCACCGGGCGGGGCGCTCGCGCGCGAGGGGAAGGTGGTCTCGCTCGCGAGCGGAGGGAGCGCGGGGCTGACACCTCCCCTTCACCGCCCACTCCGCAGCGCGATGCGCTGAAGTGGGCGGATCAGGCAAGCGTCAGAGCGTGATGGGGTCGAGGGCGAAGTAGATCGGGTTCGCCCGCTCCATCGCGGGGTACTGCTGGGCGATCTGGTCGCGCAGGTAGTCGTAGACCTCCTTGCGCCGCGTCCCAGGCCGCACGATCAACTCTCCGACCCAGCTCGCTTGCTGCCGGCCGGGGAGGTCCAGGGTCAGGATGTAGAAGTGGGTGTTCTGGCCCTGGCCGTTGTCGTTCTCGGTAGTCGCCACGCTGTCTCCTTCATCACCACACCGGACGCCCTGTCCGGCTCCCCGCGCCACCCCGGCGCCGGCAGAACCGGCTCCGAGGTGGCACAGGCAACCGTCAGCGCCCGGTCACCAGTCGCCGAAGGTGCAGACGGGGCCGCACCTGGCGGTGTGGCAGTTGTGAGCGCGGATCTCCTCGGCCCGCCGCGCGTCATCGATCGCGGCCTGTTGGCGGCGGCTGAGGTTCCAGCGGACCGGTTCAGCGCCCGCCTTCAACTCCTCGCAGCGCGGGCAACCGTCGACCTTCCGACCGAAGTTCGCGCGATGGTTGTGCTTCGTGGTCACGGCTACCGCCCTTCCGGCTGCACGGTGTGGGCGGCGGCGTTGCCCGAGGCGTTCTGGTAGGCGGCCTGGTAGTGCGGCAGGCTGCCGGTCGACGGGTGGCCCGGCGTCGACGTGATCGTGTCGATCCGGCGGGCCAGGCCGTCGGCCCGGTTCTGCTCCTCAGCGGCGAACGCCTCCGACGGCTGCTGCTTGCGTCCGAAAGCCATGCCGGTCACCGCCTGTCCGCGAGGTGGTCGGCGACGGCCTGGGCGTGCTGCTGGTACTCGTTGCTCGTGGCGACGACGTTGTCGACCGCCTGGCTGTAGGCGGCGAACTGGTCGCCCGCGCGCTGGCTGGCCGCTTCCAGCTCGGCACGTTGCTGCGCGTTACGATCCACGCAGGATCAGCTCCCTATGTAGGTAGGCGAGTTGGTCTCAGGCCCCGGCCGGTGTTCCAGCACCGGTCGTGGGCCGCTTGTGTGGGGTGTCCTGCATCCCCTAGAGCAGCACCCCGTCCCCGCAGCCGACGTTTCGGCCGGGGACGGAGGGCTCACGGGCAGCACAGGCTCAGCTCTGCTGCGGGGTGACGCGACGGGCCTCGCTGCCGTGCCGGTCCAGCATCGACAGCGCCCGCGTACATCGGCGGGTCATCTGGGACTCCGAGGCAGATGGAACAGGGCTTCACCGGTCAGCCATTGGCGTGGCTGACCGGCCCCGAGCCCGGGAATCGGGCGCGCCATCGTCGCTGCTCTGGCGCGTCAGCAGGGCGGCGCGTGGGCCGCCGACGACCGACGGGCGGTCGTCCATCAATCCGCTGTTGAGTTCTCAAGGATCGGCCGCTTCCTTCGAGCCCGTTTCACGGGGCCCTCCGGGCGTGCGGAACCACGCCCTCGTCCGCGGAACTCCGCAAACTTGGGTATGCAAGTAAGCTAGCCCGCGCCAACTTGGTTATGCAAGTACGTGGGTGGCGGTGAGCCCTACGCGAAGAGGGCCGCCCCCCGGAGTCGGGGAGCGGCCCTCTTCGCGTTAGCGCAGGTCAGATCATGTCTGGGTGGCGGGCGTTGACACGTCGATGACGTACCGAAAGATGTGTCGGTCGCAGGGGACCAGCGAGTCCAGCACCTCGATCGGCTCGCCGCTGGCGTCGTAGGCGGTGCGCAGGATGCGGGCGATCGGGACGCCCGGGGGGATCGCCAGCGCCTCGGTCTCCTCGGGTGTCGGCATGCGGATGTCGAGGTCTTCCACGAAGCGCACGATCTGTCGCCGGATGGGGCCCGTCGGGTCTTCGAGGACGGCGTTCACGCCGCCCTTGATCCGGCGAGGAGTGGCGATCGGCGTGTCGGCGACCAGGTCCCTGACGTAGTAGCCGTCAACGAGCTGGCTCGGTTCGTCGTCGACGGTGAAGAGTCGGCGGCGGGCGATCAGCGGCGTGCCGGGGGTGACTTCGAGCAGTGCGGCGATTTCGTCTGTCGCGGGTTCCTCGACCACCTCGCGAATGTGCTGCACGGCTCGCATTCCCTGCGCCGCGGCCTCGGCGTTGAAGTTGGAAACGCCGGTGGCGCGACGCTTGCGGTAGTTCGCGCCCGAGCCGAGCATGCGCACCTGTGGGCGCGGCCGGACGATCACCCCCGCTCCCTGGCGGGAGATCACCAGACCTTCGGCGCGAAGCAGAGCGATCGCCTTCCTGACGGTGGCCCTGGTCGTGTCGAAGTGGTCGGCGAGCTGGTGCTCGGATGGCAGTTTCTCGCCGGGGGCGATCTTCCTTTCGTGGATATCCTTCCGGAGCGCGTCAGCGATCTCCCGGAACTTCGCGGGACGCTCGGTCATGCCATTCTCCTGACTTGGTTATACAAGCCAGCGTACTGGGCTGCCTGGCTATTCCCGCCTCCCAGGATCGGCGAATGCCCAGCCGGTCCAGCGCGTAATCGTGATCTCGATGACCGGCCCCTCGGGCGGGTGATCACGGTACTGCTCGTACTTCTCGCTCAGCCATTCCACGGGGCCTCGCCGGGCGTCGCCTTCCAGAACGCGGGCGGTGCCGTCCCCGCGTGCCCACCAGAGCTGCGACCAGTCGTCGTCGTAGCGGTCCACCAGCACGCAGACCTTCGGGTTCGCGGCGATGTTCCGCAACCGCTTGAGGTTCTGGTGGCGCTTGGGCTTGTGGTCGACGGCGATGACGAGCGTGTCCCCCTGGGCTGCGAACGTCGCGGGCACCTGGTGCGGGCTGCCGTCCGCGTCGACGGTGGCCAGGCGCAGGACGCGAGCCTCGGAGACGCGCTGCCGGGCGGAATCGGCTGTGAGCTGCATCCTCCCGGCTTACCGGATTCCCGGTCGCTTGGATACTCGCGCGGCCACGGGAGCGCCCCGTGCGGGGCCGTCCCTGGGCCGTCCCGGGGTGACCGGCGACGACCGAGGACGACCGCCAACGGCTACTGACCGGAGGTGCCGCCTCGGGCGTCTGCCCAGCTACACCCAGGTGTCCAGCCACATCCGGGACCGCCAGCCGTCCACCGGGATCTCCGTGCCCGTGTAGATCGGGTAGAAGTAGATGAAGTTCCACGCGATCAGCAGCACCAGCACCCCGCTGGCCACGATGCCCATCACCCGGCGGCGCTCCGAGCAGCCCGGCGGGCCGAGGAGCGCGCCGATCAGCATCGTCACCGCCAGGCAGAGGAACGGCGTCAGCACCACCGCGTAGAAGTAGAAGATGGTGCGCTCCTGGTACACGAACCACGGCAGGTAGCCGGCCGCGACCGCGCACAGCACCGCGCCGGCACGCCAGTCGCGGCGGAGGAGCCAGCGGTACACCAGGTAGGCGAGCGCGAAGCAGGCCGTCCACCACAGCAGCGGGGTGCCGAGCGCCAGCACCTCCCGGGCGCAGCCGCTCGCGTGGCGGCAGTCGCCCTCGCCGCGCTCCTCGGACCTGTAGAAGTAGGTGACGGGCCGGGTGGCGGCCAGCCAACTCCACGGGTTCGACTCGTAGGTGTGCTCCGAGGTGAGCCCGACGTGGAACTGGTAGACCTCGGTCGTGTAGTGCCACCAGCTGCGCAGCGCCGCCGGCACGAAGGAGTAGTCGCTCTCGCCGGCGCCCGGTCGGTTCGCCCAGTCCCGGTAGTAGCCGCCCGAGGTGGCGAACCAGCCCGTCCAGCTCACCAGGTAGACGCCCAGCGCCACCGGCACCAGGGAGACGAAAGCCGGCAGCGCGTCCCGGCGCAGCGCCGCGTGCCGCGGCCGCTTGGCGCCGGCCGTGCGGCGGGCCGCCGCGTCCCACAGCACCGTGAGGATGCCGAACGCGGCGAGCACGTACAGGCCGTTCCACTTGGTGGCGCACGCCAGGCCCAGGCAGACGCCGGCGGCGATCCGCCAGGGCCGCGCGCCGAGCCCGAGCCGCCCAGCGACGGCCGCGTCGGGCCGCAGCAACCCGTCGGAGCCGGCGGGCAGCGCCGCGGCCAGCCGGGCCCGGGCCCGGTCACGGTCGACCAGCAGGCAGCCGAACGCGGCGAGCAGCCAGAACATCAGCACCAGGTCGAGCAGCGCGGTGCGGCTCATCACGAAGTGCAGCCCGTCCACGGCCAGCAGCAGCCCCGCGACGCAGCCGAGCACGGTCGAGCGGAACAGGCGGCGGCCGACGCGGCAGACCATCAGCACCGACAGGGTCCCGAGCAGCGCCACCATGAAGCGCCAGCCGAACGGGGTCAGCCCGAACAGCCACTCGCCGACCGCGATGACCCACTTGCCGCCCGGCGGGTGGACGACGTACGAGGCGGCGTCGTCGAACGGGGTCTGGCCGGCCATGATCAGGTCGTTGGCGTCGTCCGGCCACTCGGTCTCGTACCCGCGCTGGAGCAGGGACCAGGCGTCCTTCGCGTAGTACGTCTCGTCGAATATCACCGCGTCCGGCGAGCCCAGGTTCACGAACCTGAGCGCCCCGGCGAGCACCGCGACCAGCAGCGGGCCGCCCCAGCCCGTCCAGCGGGCCAGCCGGGCGGCGGCGGCCGGCGCGAAGCCGAAGTACTGCCAGAGGCGGGACCCCGGCTCGGGGAAGGGCGGGACAAGACGCTCGCGGACCCCGGCGGATCCCGGCGGCACGTAGCCGAAGCGGCGCAGCCGCTGCCCCCAGGCGGCGGGCTGCTGTCCCGGGTCCTGTTCGTGCGGGGCGTCCGTCACGGTCTGGCTGGTCATCACCGGCCATCTTGGCATCCGCCGCGCGGGGCGAGGGGGAGGATGGGTGAGGATGAGCGATATGACTGGCGCGCGCGGTAACCCTTCCGAAGCCACTCCCGGCACCCCCGGCACCCTCGTCCTCGCCGGAACTCCCATCGGCGACCTCGCCGACGCCCCGCCCCGGCTGGCCGCCGAGCTGGCCGAGGCCGACGTGGTGGCGGCCGAGGACACCCGGCGGCTGCGGCGGCTCGCCCAGGGCCTCGGGGCGCGGATCGAGGGGCGCGTGGTGTCCTACTTCGAGGGCAACGAGGCGGCGCGCACGCCGGAGCTCGCCGAGGAACTCGCGCGGGGCGCGCGGGTGCTGCTCGTCACGGACGCCGGCATGCCGTCGGTCTCCGACCCCGGCTACCGGCTCGTCGCCGCCGCCGTCGAGCTCGGCGCCCGCGTCACGGCGGTCCCGGGCCCCTCCGCGGTGCTGACGGCGCTCGCGCTCTCCGGGCTGCCGGTCGACCGCTTCTGCTTCGAGGGCTTCCCGCCACGCAAGGCGGGGGAGCGGGCGGCGCTGCTGCGAGAGCTGGCGGACGAGCGCCGCACGCTGGTCTTCTTCGAGTCCCCGCACCGGCTCGCCGCCACCCTGGCCGCCATGGCCGAGGCGTTCGGCGCCGACCGGCGGGCGGCCGTCTGCCGCGAGCTCACCAAGACCTACGAGGAGATCCGCCGCGGCCCGCTCGCCGAGCTCGCCGCCTGGGCGGCGGACGGCGTCCGCGGCGAGATCACCGTCGTCGTCGCGGGCGCGCCGCGTGGCGCGGCGGCGGCCGCGCTCTCCACGGCGGAGCTGGCCGCCCTGGTCGCGGCGCGGGAGTCGGCCGGCCAGCCGCGCAAGGCGGCGATCGCGGAGGTGGCGAAGGAGGCCGGCATCCCCAAGCGGACCGTCTTCGACGCGGTGGTGGCCGCGAAGCCGCCGGCTTCGTGACGGCCGGGGTTTCCCCCACCCACCCGCCCTTTCCCGCTGACGCGAGCTGGTGGCGGCTGCTCTTTCCCCACCCACCCGCCCCTTTCCGCTTCGCGGCGGGCCCGCCCCGGCCTCGGCGGCGCAGCCGCCGGGTCTTTCCGGCGCGGAGCGCCGGTGGAAGGGCGGGTGGGTGGGGAAACCCCCACCGCCCGCCCAGACCGCACCACCCCACGCGCGTAGCGCCGGGAAAGGGCGGGTGGGTGGGGGGAAACCGTGGCGCCGAGGCCAGCGCAGCGGCCCCGTAGGATCGACGCATGCCCAAGTCCGCCAAGGCCAAGGCGCTGGAGCCGGTGCCGCCGCCGTTGCCCGAGCCGTTGGCCGTGCCCGTCACCGACTCGCACACCCACCTCGACATGCAGGACTCCACCGTCGAGGAGGCTCTGGCCAAGGCCGCCGAGGTCGGCGTCACCCGCGTGGTGCAGATCGGCTGCGACCTGGAGCGCGCCCGGTGGGCCGTGAAGACGGCCGCCGAGCACGAGGCCGTCTGGGCCGCCGTCGCGCTGCACCCCAACGAGGCCCCGCGGCTCGACGCGGAAGGCCCCGGCGTGCTCGACGCCGCGCTCGACGAGATCGCCGAGCTCGCGACCCACCACGAGGTGCGGGCGCTGGGCGAGACCGGTCTCGACTACTTCCGTACCGGGCCCGAGGGCGTCGCCGCCCAGCAGCGCTCGTTCCGCCGGCACGTCGAGATCGCCAAGGAGCTCGACAAGACGCTGGTGATCCACGACCGCGACGCCCACGACGACGTGCTCCGCATCCTCCGGGAGGAGGGCGCGCCCCGCCGCACCGTCTTCCACTGCTTCTCCGGGGACGTCGCGATGGCCGAGGTGTGCGCGGCGGAGGGCTACTTCATGTCGTTCGCCGGCAACGTCACCTTCGGCAGCGCCAAGCCCCTGCGGGACGCGCTCGCCGCCGCGCCGCCCGAGCTGGTGCTGGTGGAGACGGACGCCCCGTTCCTCACGCCGACGCCGTTCCGCGGCCGACCGAACGCGCCGTACCTGATCCCCGTCACGCTCCGCGCGATGGCCGAGGTCAAGGGGCTGACGGAGACCGAGCTCGCCCGCCACGTCGCGGCCAACACCGAGCGGGCCTTCGGGTGACGGACGCGACGGGCGCGGCAGACGCGCTGCTCGGCCCGGCCGACGTGCGCGAGCTGGCCGCCGCGCTGGGCGTGCGCCCCACCAAGCAGCGCGGCCAGAACTTCGTGATCGACGCCAACACGGTGCGCCGCATCGTGCGCGCCGCCGAGGTCGGCGCGGACGACGTGGTGCTGGAGGTCGGGCCAGGGCTCGGCTCGTTGACGCTGGCGCTGCTGGCCGCGGCGCGGCACGTCACGGCGGTGGAGATCGACGACGTGCTGGCCGCCGCCCTGCCGGCGACGGTCGCGGCGCGGCTGCCGGAGCGGGTGGACCACTTCGCGCTGGTGCACGAGGACGCGCTGCGCGTCACCGAGCTGCCGGGCCCGCCGCCGGAAGCGCTGGTCGCCAATCTGCCGTACAACGTGGCGGTGCCGGTGCTGCTGCACCTGCTGGCCACCTTCCCGAGCATCGAGCGGGCGCTGGTGATGGTCCAGTCCGAGGTCGCCGACCGGCTGGTGGCCGGGCCCGGCTCCAAGGTGTACGGGGTCCCGTCGGTCAAGGCCGCCTGGTACGCGCAGGCCCGGCGGGCCGGTGCGATCGGCCGCAAGGTCTTCTGGCCGGCGCCCAACGTCGACTCCGGTCTTGTCGCCCTCACCCGCCGCGAGCCGCCGGCGACGACGGCGAGCCGCGAGGAGGTCTTCGCGGTGATCGACGCGGCCTTCGCGCAGCGCCGCAAGACGCTGCGGTCCGCCCTGGCGGGCTGGGCCGGTTCCCCGGCGGCCGCGGAGGCCGCCTGCGCCGCGGCCGGCGTGCCGCCCACCGCGCGCGGCGAGGCGCTGACCGTCGAGGACTTCGCCCGCCTCGCGGAGGCGCGGCGCTAGCCGCGGGCCCGGGCCACGCGGATCCCCCCGCCCACCCGCCCCTGCGCGCCGGCCGCGCTGACGTGAACCAGGCGGCCGGGCACCGCCCGCCCGCACTTGGGTGCTGGCGTCGCCACGTGGACGCCGCCGGCTCCGCCGGGCCGGGCGCTGACCCGCAGGGGCGCGGCCCGGCAGCTCCGTCTCACGGTCCGCGGTGCCGACCGGCCACGCCGGCCTGACACGGTCGAGCAGCACCCGCCCGCACCGCCGACCGTCACATCCGCTGGGCTCGCGGCCGACCGCCGCGTCGCGCCGGCCCCGCACGGCCGCGCGCCCGGGCCGGCGGACGGTGGGTGGCCCTGCCGCGCCGGCCAGGCGATCCGCTGGGGGAGAATCGCCGCATGTCCGTCCAGTCAGCGCAGCGTGCCGTCACCGTGCGGGTGCCGGCCAAGGTCAATGTCCAGCTCGCCGTGGGCGCTCCGCGCCCGGACGGGTTTCACGATCTGGCCAACGTGTTCCTCGCCGTCGGTCTCTTCGACCATGTCACCGCGACCCCGGCCGCCACGCCGGGGGTGACCGTCAGCTGTGTCGGGCCGGGGAGCGAGAGCGTGCCGCTCGACGGGTCGAACCTCGCCGTGCGGGCCGCCGAGGCGTTGGCCGCGCACCACGGGCGGGAGGCGGCCGTCCACCTGCACATCGAGAAGGACGTCCCGGTGGCCGGCGGCATGGCCGGCGGCAGCGCCGACGCGGCCGGCGCGCTGCTGGCGTGTGACGTCCTGTGGGGCACGGCCACCCCGCGCGCCGAGCTGCTGGCGCTGTGCGCCGAACTCGGCTCCGACGTGCCGTTCAGCCTGGTCGGCGGCGCGGCGCTGGGCAGGGGCCGGGGGGAGTTGCTGACGGAGCTGCCGGTGGCCGGCACGTTCCACTGGGTCTTCGCGCTGGCCGACGGCGGCCTGTCCACACCGGAGGTGTACCGCGCCTGCGACCGGCTGCGCGGCGCGACGCCCGTCCCGGAGCCCGAGCCGGACCCGGCGCTGCTGGCGGCCCTGCGCGACGGGGACGCGCACGCGCTGGCCGGGACGCTCGTCAACGACCTGCAACCGGCCGCCGTCGAGCTGCGGCCCTCGCTCGCCGCGACGCTGGCCGCCGGTCTCGCGGGTGGCGCGCTGGCCGGCCTGGTCTCGGGTTCAGGACCGAGCTGCGCCTTCCTGGCCGCAGACGCCGAGTCGGCCGCGCTGGTCGCCAAGTCCCTGCGGGACTCCGGCACCTGTCGGGCCGCCCGGGTGACGACCGGGCCCGCGCCGGGGGCGACTACCATCGAGCATCATGCCTGAACCGACCTCCAAGCCGTCCGGCAAGCCGGCCAGGAACCTCGTCAACCTGGAGGCCGTCCGCAAGGTCTTCGGCACCAGGACCCTGCTCGACGGCGTCTCGCTCGGCGTCGGCGAGCACGACCGGATCGGCGTCGTCGGTCGCAACGGCGACGGGAAGACCACGCTCATCCGGATCCTCGCCCGCCAGGAGCCGGCCGACGACGGGCGGGTCACGCACTCCGGCGGCCTGCGCCTCGGCCTGCTGACCCAGCACGACTCGCTCGACCCGGCCGCCACCGTCAGACAGGAGGTCATCGGCGA
The DNA here is from genome assembly GCF_042722465.1 of Streptomyces sp. NPDC127098. Classification (NCBI taxonomy): domain Bacteria; kingdom Bacillati; phylum Actinomycetota; class Actinomycetes; order Kitasatosporales; family Streptomycetaceae; genus Streptomyces; species Streptomyces sp. NPDC127098. The sequence continues at coordinate 42,445 of NZ_JBHXFJ010000033.1, read as the reverse complement.
CCTCGCCGACCACGAGTGGGCCGGCGACGCGCGCGTCCGCGACGTGCTGACGGGCCTCTTCGGCGGCCTCGACCTGCCGGGGTTCCCGACCGGGCTCGACACCGTCGTCGGCCCGCTCTCCGGCGGCGAGCGCCGCCGGATCGCGCTCGCCAAGCTGCTGATCGCCGAGCAGGACCTGATCGTCCTCGACGAGCCGACCAACCACCTGGACGTCGAGGGCATCGCCTGGCTCGCCGCGCACCTGTCGGCGCGCCGCTCCGCGCTCGTCGTCGTCACCCACGACCGCTGGTTCCTCGACCGGGTCTGCACCCGGATGTGGGACGTGCAGCGCGGCCAGGTGCACGCCTACGACGGCGGTTACAGCGACTACGTCTTCGCCCGCGCCGAGCGCGAGCGGATCGCCGCCACCGAGGAGACCAAGCGGCAGAACCTGGTCCGCAAGGAGCTGGCCTGGCTGCGCCGCGGCGCCCCGGCCCGCACCAGCAAGCCGCGGTTCCGGATCGAGGCGGCCAACGCGCTGATCGCCGACGTGCCGCCGCCGCGCGACGGCGCCGAGCTGATGAAGTTCGCCAGCGCCCGCCTCGGCCGCACCGTCTACGACCTGGAGGACGTGACGGTCAGGGCCGGCGACCGGACGCTGCTTACGCACCTCACCTGGCAGCTGGGGCCCGGCGACCGGATCGGCCTGGTCGGGGTCAACGGCGCGGGCAAGACCTCGCTGCTGCGGGCCATGGCCGCGGGCGAGGCGGCGGCCGGCACCATCACGGTCGGGAAGACGGTGCGGCTCGCCTACCTGTCGCAGGAGGTCGGCGAGCTCGACCCCGAGTGGCGGGTGCTCCAGGCCGTCGAGCAGGTCAGGTCCCGCGTGGACCTGGGCAGGGGCCGGGAGATGACCGCCTCGCAGCTGTGCGAGCGGTTCGGCTTCGGCAAGGAGCGGCAGTGGACGCCGGTGGGCGACCTGTCGGGCGGCGAGCGCCGGCGGCTGCAGATCCTGCGGCTGCTGATGGACGAGCCGAACGTGCTGTTCCTCGACGAGCCGACCAACGACCTGGACATCGAGACGCTGACCCAGCTCGAGGACCTGCTGGACGGCTGGCCCGGGTCGATGGTGGTCATCAGCCACGACCGGTTCTTCGTCGAGCGCGTCACCGACCGGGTGTTCGCGCTGCTGGGCGACGGCACGCTGCGGATGCTGCCGCGCGGGATCGACGAGTACCTGGAGCGCCGCGCGGCGCGGCGCGAGGCCGAGTCCGCGGCGGCGGCCGCCCCGGCGGCGCGGGCGCCCGAGGCGCCGGCGGCCAAGCCGGCGCAGCTGTCCCGGGCGAGCCAGAAGGAGATCCAGCGCATCGAGCGGCAGTTGGAGCGGATCGGCGAGAAGGAGGCGGCCCTGCACGGCGAGATGGCCGAGCACGCCACCGACTTCACGAAGATGGCCGAACTCGACGCGCAGCTGCGGGAACTGGCCGGTCAGCGGGACGAGTTGGAGACCCGCTGGCTGGAGCTCGCCGAGGGGGCCTGACGGGGCGCGGCCGGGGCGCGCGCCGACGGTGGTAGAAAGTCCGGACCGACGACCGTTCGTTGGGGGAGACCTTGCCATCGCCGCCGTCACCGCCGCCGGGTCCGCGCCGTGGTTCGCCCGGCGGGCCGGGCCGCCGGGTCGCGCTGCTCGCCGCGGTGCTCGGCCTGCTGCTGACGGGGAGCGCCGGGGCGCGGTGGCCGTTGGGCGGGGGGACGACCGGTGACGACGCCGCGCCCCGGGCGCGAGTGCCGGACGCGGAAGCGGCTCGGCTGGCCTGGGCGGCCCCGGCGCCGCCGGTCGACCCGCGGGCGGTGCGGCTGTGGGCCAGGGGCGACTGGGTGGCGGGCGACGACCTGGTGCGAGTGGCGGACGGCGGCATCGCCTCGTACGACCTGGCCACCGGCGCCCGTACCTGGCGGCTCCCGCTCGACCTGGCCGGCGGCGTCTGCCAGGCGTCCCCCTCCTCCTCGGGCGACCGGGTGGCGGTGCTCCGGGGGCCGGACTGCGGGACGCTCACCGTGCTCGACATCGCGGCCGGCGAGCCGGTCGCCGAGGTGTCGCTGGGCGTCGGGGCCGGCGACCGGGGCCCGGGCGAGCACGACGCGCCGGCGATCCTGGGTGACACGGTCGCGGTCGGCTGGGACGGCGGGGCCGCCGGCTTCCGCCTCGCCGACACCGCGTCGGGCGCCGTCGAGGTGTGGCGCGCGGCGCCGGACGGCGGCGGTCCCTGCGTGGCGGACGCCTACGCGGTGGTGGGCGGCACCCTGGTGTCGCGGACCGCGTGCGGCAGCCCGCCGGGCGCCGAGGGCGGCACCATCAGGGCCACCACCGAGCGCGGCGAGGAGCTGTGGGAGTGGGCGTTCGGGCCGCGGTTCATGGGGCGGCCGATGGCGGTCACGGCGGTGCTCTCGGCCGAGCCGCTGGTGGTCGTGGCCCGGCTCGGCGAGGACCGGGAGAGCGGTGCCGAGCACATCTTCGTGATCGACGACGAACGCCAGTCGATCAGACACGACCTGGACTACGACCGGGACCGCTACCTGCCGCCGTGCCGGGCCGCCTCTTTCGCCGACTGCGGCGGCACCGTGGTGCACGAGGGGCACCTCTACCTGACCAGCGACCACGACGCCCCCGGCTCGGCCGGCGGCAACGCCGTGGTCGCCTTCGATCTGGCGACCGGTCTCGCCGAGCACCGGGTGCCGGCGGTCGGGGGCGGCGACATCCGGCCGTTCGGCGTCCGCGACGACCGGATCCTCGCCTACCAGCCGGCCGGCGAGGAGCGCGCCGGTCTGGTGGTGGCCATCGACCCGGCGACCGGCCGCGCCGCCCCGCTGCTGGCGCTCGACCCGGCGGCGCGCCGGAGTGAATGGGCCCTGATGAGCGGCCTGTTCGTGCACGAGCAGCGCCCGCTGTGGCACGAGGGGACGCTGGTGTTGGTCAACCGCGTGTTCTACCCGGGCGACGCCGCCGCCGGCCGTCCCGCGCTGCTGGTCTACCGGTGATCGGCCCTGGCGCGATCCGGCCGGGCCCGCCGCCCGCCGTGCGGCGGCCGGCTCCGGGGCATGCATGATCGGCGCGTGGTCCGGGGCAGGACAACTCTTACCCCTCGATGCCGATCCACCCTGGGGTCACCATGGTCCACTTTGGTATCCACTCTGTTCCCGAACGGCCCGGGAGCGCCCGCGAGGCGGCATGCCCGGGCCCGGCCGATTCGGCCCTCCAGAGGAGACGTGATGAGCGTACGGGTCGTGGTCGCCGACGACCGACGGCTGGTCGCAGAGGCGCTGGCCTCAGCCCTGCGGGTGCGCGGCCACCGGGTGCTCGGCGCCGGCGCGCCCGCCGTGCGGGCCGCCGACCTGGCGGTCAGCAAGCAGCCCGATGTCTGCCTGTTCGGCCTGACCGCGCCGGACGCGCCGGGCGCACTCGACCCGGTGCTGCGGATCCGCCGTGAGTGCCCGCGGGTGGCCGTCGTCGTGCTCGGCCCGGTGCCGCGCCCGCGCGGCGTGGCGGCGGCGTTCGCGGCCGGCGCCCGCGGCTACGTGCGCCACGACGAGCGCATAGAGGGCGTGGAGCGGGCGATGGTCAAGGCGAAGGCGGGCGAGGCGGCGGTGGCGCCGCAGCTGCTGCGCGAGGCGTTCTCCGACCTGCTGCACCCGCGCACCGGCCCCGACGCGGAGGGCGCCAGGCTGGCGGCGCTGCTCACCGAGCGGGAGGCGGACGTGCTGACCCGGATCGTCGAGGGCGAGGACACCCGGCGGATAGCGGCCGGGCTCGGCGTCGCGCCCAGCACCGCCCGCACCCACGTGCAGCGGCTGCTGACCAAGCTGGGCACCGCCTCCCGCCTGGAGGCCGCGGCCCTCGCGGTCCGCACCGGGCTCCTCGACCACCTGCCACCGGCCCGGCTCCCCTAGGACCTGTCTTCCGGGCCCGGCGGGCGAACCGTCGAACACACCCCTCCTTTGACGTTCGACGTGGCGGTATGCTTCCTTATGTTCGATTCTGTTGAAGTGCTGTTGAAGTGTACCGAGCCCGACCGCCGCATCTGATCTGGACTGGGTGATGAAGAGGACCACGACCCGCCTCGCCGACGGCCGTGAGCTGATCTACTACGACTCACGCGACGACGCCGTCCGCGACACCCTCGACCGCCGCCCGCTCCAGCCCGCCGTCTCCGCCTCCGAGGTCCGGCACAACGCCCTCCTCGACGAGCACGTCGGCTACGCCGCCCACCGGCAGACCCGCACCTACCACCCGCCGGCCGACCAGTGCCCGCTGTGCCCCACCCACGGTGACCGGCTCAGCGAGATACCCGCCGACTCCTACGAGGTCGCGGTCTTCGAGAACCGCTTCCCCTCCTTCGGCGGCGACGTCGGCCGCTGCGAGGTCGTCTGCTTCACCCCCGAGCACGACGCCTCCTTCGCCTCCCTCAGCCCCGAGCAGGCCGGGCTCGTCCTGCACGCCTGGACCGACCGCACCGCGGAGCTCGCGGGGCACCCGGGCGTCAGGCAGGTCTACTGCTTCGAGAACCGCGGCGCCGAGATCGGCGTCACCCTGGGCCACCCGCACGGCCAGATCTACGGCTACCCGTTCGTCACCCCGCACACCGAGCGGGCCCTGCGCTCCGTCGCCGCCCACAAGGAGCGCACCGGCGGCAACCTCTACGACGAGCTGCTGGCCGCCGAGCGCGCCGAAGGGCGCCGGATCGTGCTGGAGACCGACACCTGGACCGCGTTCGTGCCGCGCGCCGCCCGCTGGCCCTACGAGGTCCACCTCTACCCGCGCCGTCGCCGCGTCCCCGACCTGCTGGCCCTCGACGAGGCGGAGCGCGCCGGCTTCCCCGCCGTCTACCTGGAGCTGCTGCGCCGCTTCGACCGGATCTTCGGCGAGGGCGCGGGACCCACCCCGTATATTTCCGGCTGGCATCAGGCGCCCTTCGCCATCCCGGACCGCGAGGACTTCGCGCTGCACCTGGAGCTGTTCACCATTCGCCGCAGCCCGGGGAAGCTCAAGTACCTGGCGGGCTCCGAGTCCGGCATGGGCGCGTTCGTGAGTGACGTACTGCCGGAGGCGGCGGCCGACCGGCTGCGAGAGGTGGCGACTTAAGGCATGAGGTACCTCGTTACCGGCGGCGCGGGTTACGTCGGAGGGACGGTGGCCGCGCACCTGCTGGCCGCCGGCCACCGGGTGACCGTCCTCGACGACCTCTCCACCGGCTTCCGCGCCGGTGTCCCGGCCGGCGCCGAGTTCGTCGAGGGCCGCGTCCAGGACGCCGGCAAGTGGCTGGACGGCTCCTACGACGGCGTGCTGCACTTCGCCGCCTGCTCGCAGGTCGGCGAGTCCGTGGTGAACCCCGAGAAGTACTGGCGCAACAACGTCGCCGGCACGCTCGACCTGCTGGCCGCCATGCGCGAGGCGGACGTGCGGACCCTCGTCTTCTCCTCCACCGCCGCCGTCTACGGCGAGCCGACCGCCACCCCGATCACCGAGGACGCGGCCACCGCTCCCACCAACCCCTACGGCGCCAGCAAGCTCGCCGTCGACCACATGATCACCAGCGAGGCCACCGCGCACGGCCTGGCCGCCGTCTCGCTGCGCTACTTCAACGTGGCCGGCGCGCACCGCGCCGACCCGGGCCTGGGCGAGCGGCACGACCCGGAGAGCCACCTCATCCCCATCGTGCTCCAGGTCGCCCTGGGCCGCCGCGACGCGATCAACGTCTACGGCACCGACTACCCCACGCCCGACGGCACCTGCGTCCGCGACTACATCCACGTCGACGACCTCGCCGAGGCCCACCTGCTGGCCCTCACCGCCGCCACCCCGGGCGAGCACCTGATCTGCAACCTCGGCAACGGCAACGGCTTCTCGGTCCGCCAGGTCGTCGAGACCGCGCGGCAGGTGACGGGCCACCCCATCCCCGAGACCGAGGCCGAGCGCCGCGCCGGCGACCCGGCCGTCCTGGTCGCCTCGGCCGAGCGCGCCCGCGAGCGCCTCGGCTGGCGGCCGAGCCGCGCCGACCTGGCCGGCATCATCGCGGACGCCTGGGCGTTCGCGCAGCGCGAGGAGACAGCGAAGTGACAGTGGAAGGCACGTGGGCCGCGCCGGGCCGCGTCAACCTGATCGGTGAACACACCGACTACAACGAGGGCTTCGTCATGCCCTTCGCCCTGCCGCACACGGCGCGGGTGAAGGCCGCCAGCCGCCAGGACCGGCTGCTGCGGCTCTCCTCGGCCCAGTTCGACGGGGAGCCGGTCGAGCTGTCCCTCGACGACCTCACCCCCGGCTCCGTCTCCGGCTGGGCCGCCTATCCGGCCGGCGTCGCCTGGGCCCTGGAACGCGCCGGGCACCGCCTCGCCGGCGCCGACCTCTCCCTGGACTCCGACGTCCCGACCGGCGCCGGGCTCTCCTCCTCGGCCGCCCTGGAGGTCGTCACCGCCCTGGCGCTGAGCGACCTCAACGGGCTCGGCCTGCCGCCCGAGTCGCTGGCCCGGCTCTCCCAACAGGCGGAGAACGACTTCGTCGGCATGCCGTGCGGGATCCTCGACCAGATGGCCTCCGCCTCCTGCGAGGCGGGCCACGTGCTCTTCCTCGACACCCGCGACCTGTCGCGCCGCCAGGTGCCGTTCGACATGGCGGCCGAGGGGCTGCGGCTGCTGGTCGTCGACACCCGGGTCAAGCACAGCCACGCGGACGGCGAGTACGCCACCCGCCGCGCCGAGTGCGAGACGGGCGCCGCCACGCTGGGCGTCCCCTTCCTGCGCGACATCCCCTTCGCGGAGCTGTCCTCGGCCCTCTCCCGGCTCCCGGACCCCACCATCCGCCGCCGCGTCAGGCACGTCGTCACGGAGGACCACCGCGTCGAACGCGTCGTCGACCTCCTGGACGCCGGCCGCGCCCGCGAGATAGGCCCCATCCTCACCGAGGGCCACGCCTCGCTCCGCGACGACTTCGAGATCTCCTGCCCGGAGCTCGACCTGGTCGTCTCCACGGCCGTCGAGGCCGGCGCCCTCGGCGCCCGCATGACGGGCGGCGGCTTCGGCGGCTCGGCGATCGTCCTCGTCGACGAGGACCTCGTCGAGTCCACGACCAAGGCCATCACCACGGCCTTCGCCACGGCCGGCTACCGCACCCCCCGCACCTTCGAGGTGGTCCCCTCGCCGGGAGCGCGGCGTAGCGGGGCGTAGCCCCGCGAGCCGCCGGTCCGGCCCGAAGGGCCCGCTGACTCCGGTTCGGGCCAGCGCGGCCCGCCGGAGGCGTTGGGCTGCGGGGCGGAGCCCCGCCGTGCCCGGCCCGGCCCCTGCCGGAGGCACGGGGTGCGGGGCGGAGTCCCGTGATGGCCGCCCTGCGGTGCCGGTTGCGCGAAGCGGTGCGGGGCGGAGCCCCGTGGGGGCCGGCACGCCGGGCCCGTCGCCCGGCCCTGCCGGAGGCACGGGGTGCGGGGCGGAGCCCCGCGATTACCGCCCTGCGGTGCCCGTTGGGCGAAGCCACCGGAGGCAGGGGTGCGGGGCGCAGCCCCACGGTGGCCGGTCCGCGAGGACCGCACGGGGGCCCGGGGCGGAGCCCCGGGAGCCGAGGACGCCGGGGCGGAGGTCGGCGGTGTCCGGTAGGCCGGCAGGCCGTGATCGCTTTGTTGCGAGGACTTGCGCCAAACCACTTCCCCGGCCCGCGCCCGCCCGTACTCTGAGAGGGGCGCACCGGTGGGGGCCGGTGTGCGTATCAGGGGGCGAGACAGGTGGGTGCGACGCCCACGGCCCGGCACCGGTGCCGTACGGCGGCGGCCGCACGGTTCTCCCCGGCTCCGGGTGCGGGCGTCGCGCCCGCCCGAAGCCGAGTGGCAGACGCGAGGGGTGGTTGTGGATCGAATTCGGGTGCTGGTGGTCGACGAGCACCGGATCTTCGCCGAGTCGTTGGCCACCGCGCTCACCGCCGAGCAGGACGTCGACGCCGCGGCCGTCGGCTCGCTGGCCGCCGCGCACCAACTGCTCGAGCGCGCGCCCTTCGACGTGCTGCTGCTCGACGCGGGGCTGCGGGAGGGGGTGGAAGGCGAGGGTTCGCTGCTCGCGACGGCGCAGGAGCGCCTCCCCGCCCTCCGCGCTGTCATGCTCGCGGCATATGACGATCCGAAGCTGGCCGCCCAGGCCCTCGCGGCCGGCGCCAGCGGCTGGGTGGCGAAGGACAGCTCGTTGGCGCGGCTGCTCCAGGTGGTCCGCGGCGTGCTGCGTGACGAGACACACGTCTCCCCGGCCCTCCTCACCGGCGTGCTGCGGGAGTTGAGCCGCGACCGCCGCCACCGCACCGAGCACCAGCGGCTCGTCGAGTCCCTGACTCCGCGCGAGCTCGAAGTGCTCCGCTGCATGCTGGCGGGGCTCGGCCGCAAGGCCGTCGCCGAACGGCTCTACCTCTCCCCGCACACCGTCCGCACCCACATGCAGAACGTCCTCGGCAAGCTCGGCGTCCACTCCACCCTCGCCGCCGTCGCCCTCGCCCGCCGCGCCGGCGTCACCCCGGCGGACTGACGCCCGTCAGCCGCCCGCGGCGCGCAGCGCCCGGTCCCCGATCCGGCGCAGGTGGGCGGCGAGTTCCGGCGGTTCGTGGACGACGAACTCGCAGTCCGCCGTGAGCAGGCGGGCCGCCAGCCACTCCACCGACTCGTCGGCGGGGCCGCGCAGCAGGCAGTTGCCCGCGTCGATCGGCCGGAACAGCTCGCGGCCCATGCCGAGCCGCCTGGCCGCCTCCTCGGCCGGCAGGCCGAGCGTCGCCACCACCTCGAAGCGGGGCCACATCTCGGACAGGCGGCGCGTGACGTACTCGGCCGCGTCGCCGCCCGGCGGCTCGCGGGGCGCCACCCGGACGCCCGTCGGCCGGGGTTCGCCGATCCGGTCGACGCGGAAGACCCGCCAGTCGTCCCGGTCGGTGTCGAACGCCAGCAGGTACCAGCGCCGCCACGCCGCGACGAGCCGGTACGGCTCCACGTGCCGCCGGCTCTCCGTGCCGTCCGCCGCGCGGTAGCCGAACCGCAGCCGTTCCCTGGCCGCCGCCGCGCCCGCCAGGACGGCCAGCGCCTCGGGGTCGACGCCGGGGTCGTCCTCGCCGCCGGGCACCGGCACCGTGGCCAGGCCGAGCGCCGCGACCCGGCGGCGCAGCCGGGACGGCAGCACCTGCTCCAGCTTGGCCAGCGCCCGCAGGCTGGCCTCCTCGATGCCGGTGACGGCCGCGCCCGCCGCCGTCCGTAGCCCGACCGCGATCGCCACCGCCTCCTCGTCGTCCAGCAGCAGCGGCGGCAACGCCTGCCCGGCCGCCAGCCGGTACCCGCCGACCGCGCCCCGCGTCGCCCGCACCGGGTAGCCGAGGTCCCGCAGCCGCTCCACGTCCCGCCGCACGGTCCGCGCCGTCACCCCCAGCCGCTCGGCCAGCTCGCTGCCCGGCCACTCGCGCGGCGTCTGGAGCAGCGAGAGCAGCCGCAGCAGCCGTCCCGCCTGGTTCTCGCTCATGCCGTCATCATGCCGCGCCAATGAGGACCGAACCGGTCCTGTATCGCTCCTACGGTGGTCGCATGAGCAAGGACATCCACCCCTTCCGCATCGACATCCCGCAGTCCGACCTGGACGACCTGCACGACCGCCTGGCCCGCACCCGTTGGCCGCGCCAGCTGCCGGGCGAGGGCTGGAGCCGGGGCGTCCCGGTCGACCACCTGCGGGAGCTGGCCGAGTACTGGCGCGGCGGCTACGACTGGCGCGCCTGGGAGGCCAGGCTGAACGCGTTCCCGCAGTTCACGACGGAGATCGACGGCCTCGACATCCACTTCCTGCACGCCCGCTCCGAGGTGCCGGGCGCGCTGCCGCTGGTCCTCACCCACGGCTGGCCCAACTCGTTCGTGGAGTTCACCGACTTCGTCGGACCGCTGACCGAGCGCGGCTTCCACGTCGTCGCGCCGTCCGTCCCCGGCTTCGGCTTCTCGGCCCCGCCGCCCACCACCGGCTGGAGCGTGACGCGGGTGGCCGGGCTCTGGGCCGAGCTGATGGGCCGCCTCGGCTACGAGCGGTACGGCACGGTCGGCGGCGACCTGGGCGCCTATGTCGCGCCCGAGGTGGCCGTGGCCGACCCGGCCCGCGTCGTCGGCGTCTACATCGACGGCGGCCTCGGCTTCCCGACCGAGGCGGACGTCCCCGAGATGACGCCGGACGAGCTGGCCGGCTACGAGCTGATGAAGCAGTGGTCGACCGGCGGCGTCGACCACCACGCGCTGCTGCGGGCCGCGCCGCAGACGTTCTGCTACGGCTGGGACGACTCGCCGGTCGCCCAGCTCGCCTGGCTGGCCGAGAAGTTCCACCAGTTCAACGTGCACACCTCGCGGGACCTGTTCCTGACCAACGCGACGGTCTACTGGCTGACCGGCACCTCGGGCACCTCCTCCTGGCCGATGTACGAGGGGACCGGCGAGATCGCCTGGCCGGCCGGCCAGGACGTGGTTCCCACCGGCGTCTACGTCGGCCCGCCCGGCATCCGCCGCCTCGCCGACCGCACCAACCGGATCATCCACTGGCCGGAGACCAACCCAGGCCGCGGCCACTTCCCGGCCATGGAGGTCCCGGACGCCCTGGCCGCCGATATTCGTTCCTTCTTCGACAAGGCGCTCGCCTACGCTGCCGAGCATGCCGACGCTGACGCTGGAACGACTGCGCGCTGACCACGCCGCCGCGCTGCTGGCCTTCGAGCGGGCGAACCGGGCGTACTTCGCCCGCTCGGTGCCGGACCGCGGCGACGCCTACTTCACCGAGTTCGCCGCGTGGCACCGGGCGCGGCTCGAAGAACAGGAGGCCGGCGTCTGCCACTTCCACGTGGTGCTCGACGAAGGCGGCGAGCTGGTCGGCCGCGTCAACCTGGTGGACGTCGAGGCCGGTTCCGCCGAACTCGGCTACCGGTTCGCGGAACACGCCACCGGCCGGGGCACGGCGACGGCGGCCGTCGCCGAGGTGTGCCGCCTGGCCGGCACGGAGTACGGCCTCACCGAACTCACGGCCAGGACCACCCTCGACAACGCGGCCTCCATGGCGGTCCTGGCCCGCAACGATTTCACACCCGTCGGCGACATCACCCTGATGGACCGCCCGGGCGTCCGCTACCGCCGCGCACTGCGCGCCGAACCGGAGGTGGGGCCAGGGCCGGGATGTTAACCGGCGGGTAGCGGGCGGTGGGGAAATTTATCGGATGAGTTGAACGTCGGAGGCGACGGCGCCGGGGGCGCGCACGGTTGTGGTGGAACCACCAGAACCGCACATCTTCATCGCATCCCCAGTGAGGTGACCCGATGTCCCGTGGCCGTCCTTCGTTCAACCGTCGGCGCGTCCTGATCGCCGGCCTGGTCGGTGGTTCGGTGGTGGCGGGCGCGGTCGGGGTGACCGCGGCCATGGCGGGGGAGGAGTCGGCCACCGCCGGGCAGCGCGTCGTCTGCCCGCAGGTCCTCGTCACCAACACACCGGCGGCGGCGCAGGCCGAGGTGGACCGGAACCTGGCGCTGCTGGTGAGCCAGATCGAGGAGGCGAACGCGCGGCTCGCGGACTCGGCCGGCGAGGGCGGCGCGAACTTCGTGGACAACGCGATCCTCGGTCCGCTGGAGGACAAGCGCGCGGCGACGCTGGCCCGGATCAGGACCGCGTTCGAGCGGCAGGGCGAGACGGTGCCGGGCAACCTCGACGTGCTGGCCGCCTGCCAACTCTCGGGATCCGGCGAGCCGGTGGAGGCCGCCCCCGAGGAGCCGGCCGCGCCCGAGGAGGAAGGGACCGCCGCCGAGGCGGGGAGCATCGTCTGCCCTGAGGTGACCGTGGCGGCGGTGCCGGCGGCGGCGCGGGTGGAGGTGGACGAGAACCTGGCGTTGTTGGAGACGCAGCTGGCGGAGGCGAACGCGCGGCTGGTGAGTTCGGCGGGCGAGGGTGGTCCGGACTTCGTGGACAACGCGATCCTGGGTCCGTTGGAGGACAAGCGGGTGGCGGCGTTGGACCGGATCAGGATCGCGATCGAGCGGGAGGGTGCCACGGCCCCGGCCGCGCTCCAGGACCTCGCGACCTGCGCGCTCGGCTAGTGCGGGAGCGGGCCGCCGCGCCAGGTGGGGAACGGCACCCGGCCGGTGGAGACCGCGAACGCCGCCTCGGCTCCGAGCCGCGTGGAGTCGAGCGTCGGCAGCGGCGAGTCGTCCTGGCCGACCAGCAGCGGGATCTCGGTGCAGACCAGGGCGACCGCGTCGCAGCCGCGCGCCGCCAGCCGTTCGATGACGCGAACGTAGGCGGCGCGGGAGTCGTCGGTGAAGACGCCGTTCACCAACTCGTCGAAGATGATCCGGTCGATCGTCTCCCGGTCCGCCGGGTCCGGCACCTCGGCCGCGATGCCGTGCCGGCCGAACGCCTCGGCGTAGAGCGTGGAGCCCGTCGTGAAGCGGGTGCCGAGCACGCCCACGCGCCGCCGGCCGTCGCGCGCCGCGCGGGCGGCGACGACGTCCGGCAGGTTCAGACCCGGGAGCGCCAGTTCTGGACCAGGCCGCTGAAGGGCCAGGTGGGCGGTGTTGTCCGGGCAGACGAAGAAGCTAGCGCCGGCGGCGGCGAGTCGCTCGGCGCTGGTCGCGAGGATCGCGCGTACCGCGTCGTGGTCGCCGGCGTCCCAGGCCGGCATGGCGCGGGCCATCGAGACGAGGTCCAGCGTCACGTCGGGGTGGTCGTGCGGGCCGAGCGCGCGGAAGCCCTCCTGGCAGAAGGCACGGAAGCAGAGCGCGGCGCCCTCCGCGCTGTGGCCGAGTATCCCTAGGTGGTGGTTCATGATGGCTGCGGTCCCCTTCGTTCGTTCTGACGAACAGACGTCCGGTATGGTGGGCGACGGAACGGGCGTTCGTCAAACCGAACGAAAGAGAGTCAGGAGCGAACGGTTGGGTGAGGAGTCGAATCTCGGAACCCGGATCGCCGAGTCGATCCGCCGCGAGCGGGAGCGGGCCGGCCTCTCGCTGAGCGCGCTCGCGGCCCGCGCCGGGGTGGCCAAGTCCACGCTGTCGCAGCTGGAGGCGGGCGGCGGCAACCCGAGCGTGGAGACGCTGTGGGCGATCGGCGTCGCGCTGGGCGTACCGTTCAGCGCGTTCGTCGACCCGCCGCGCCCGCCGGTGCGGCTCGTGCGGGCCGGTGAGGGCCCGGTGACGCGCTCCGAGCAGGGCGACTACGCGGCCGCGCTGCTGGCGTCCTGCCCGCCGGGCGCGCGCCGTGACCTCTACCGCGTCACGACCGAGCCCGGCGAGGCCAAGCTGTCCCAGCCGCACCAGCCGGGCACCGTCGAACACGTGATCCTGGCGGCCGGCCGCGCCCGCGTCGGCCCCGCCGCGGACCCGGTCGAGCTCGCCCCCGGCGACTACCTGGCCTTCCCCGGCGACGCGCCGCACGTCTACGAGGCGCTGGAGCCGGGCACGGCGGCGGTGGTGGTGATGGAGCACCCATGAGGGAAACCGACGCGCGCGCCGCCGGCACTGAGCGGCGCGTCATGGAAAAGCTCGTCCGGACGGGCACGGTCGATCCGGAGAACGCCGGGCGGGCACGCGGCCTCGGCGGCTGGCAGCCGCTCCCCGACCGCGCCGCCGGTCCCGCCTCGTTGTCCGAGGCGCTGGCGGGGCTGCGCGACGAGGAGGAGCGCTGAGCCGCACCGGAGTGCTTCCGGGACGGTCAGACGGCGATGAGCCGGACCCGGTCGCCGCAGAGGGCCCGCATGTCGTCGAGGTCCGAGGTCAGCAGGGCGACCGGTCCGGGCTGGCGCAGCGCGGCTTCGGCGACGGTGGCGTCGATCGCGTACCGGTGGCCGTGCAGTCCCGCCGCCTTCAGGAGTTCGGCGGCGGACCGCGCGGACTCGGCGGTCACCGGCTCGATCCTGAGGCGCGAAAGCGCCCACCGCAGCCGCGGCACGTTCATCCGCCCGTGGCTTACCTCGACGATGGTGTTGGCGCTGATCACCAGGTCGGCGCCCATGTCGTGGAACACCTGAAGCAGCGCGAGTGTCTTGCGGTCCTGGACGATCCACGTGGAGAGGCCCTGGGAGTCGAGGACCACGGTCTCGACGTGGTTCACGCGGCTTCCGACCCCGTGCCGGCGCCGTCGAAGCCGAAGATCCGCTCGCGGGCCTCGGCCAGCTCCTCGGCGCTGAACGCGCCGTGCTCCTCCTGGTGGCGCCGCAGATCCTCGCCGAGGAGCTGGTGACGGATCTGGCGGGACACGGCCTCCGCGACATAGCCGGAGACGTTGTCCGTGAGCTTCCTGAGCTCGGTCACCTGGTCGGCGGGGAGGGTGACGGTGATCCGCGTGGTGGCTGCCATGGGGTCAGCATACTCCGGTATGCGTGGCGCGCTCGAACCCCTGACCCAACGTCCGGTGCGCGCCAGGCGTGTGGCCGAAGGCGCGGCGGAAGGCGTCGATGAAGGCGCTCGGGGACGACCAGCCGCAGCGGTGCGCCACCGTCGTCACCGGCAGGTCCGAGGAGAGCAGCAACAGCGCGTGGTAGAGGCGCAGTTGGGTGCGCCACTGGGGGAACGTCAGGCCGAGCTCGGCGCGGAAGAGACGGGAGAGGGTGCGTTCGCCCGCGCCGACGGCGGCGCCGAGGGCGGCCAGGCTCCGGCCGTCGGCCGGGTCCTCGGCGAGCAGCGCGCAGACGGCGACCAGGCGGGGGTCGCGTGGCGTCGGCAGGTGGACCGGGCGTTGCGGCGAGGACCGGAGCTGGTCGAGGAGGACGGCGCGGAGCCGGCGCCGCTCGGGGGTGTCGGCCAACGGCGGGCGGGTGTAGGCGAGCAGCAGCTCCCGCAGCAGCGGGCTGACGCTGAGCACGGTGGGCTCGTCGAGGCCGAGCGGGTTGTCGGTGGCCGGCAGGCCGACGGTGTGCAGGTCGAGATGGCCGTGCGCGCGGTGCTCGTGGATGGTGCCGGCCGGGACCCAGATCGCGCGGGTGCCGGGCGCCACCCAGGTGCCGGCGTCGGTGGTGATGGCCAGCGTGCCGCGGCCCGCGTAGAGGATCTGATGGTCGTCGTGCCGGTGGGCGTCGATGCTCGCGCCCGGGGCCAGCGACAGGGTGTCGGTGCGGGCCACCGGCTCGTGGCGGATCTGGCGGATCTGGCGGGTCTGGCGGGTCTGGCGGGAAATCGACATCGTCCGGCACCTTATCGGAAGCGCGACAGTCGCTCGGGCGGGGACGATCGCCGGGTGAGAACCGGAACGCGGAAGAAGAGTCCCCTCACGCGGCTGTCGCTCGGGCACGCCTGCGTGGACTTCTACCAGGGCGCGGTGCCGGCCCTCGTGCCCTTCCTGGTCGCCGAGCGCGGCTACGGGTACGCGGCGGCGTCCGGCATCGTGCTCGCCGCCTCGCTGCTCTCGTCCGTGGTGCAGCCGCTGTTCGGGGCGGTCACCGACCGGTGGCCGCTGCCGTGGCTGCTGCCGGCGAGCACGCTGGTGGCCGGCGCGGGGCTCGGGCTCGCCGGGGTCGGCGACTCCTACGCCCTCACGCTGGCGGCCGTCGCGGTCTCCGGGATCGGCGCCGCCGCCTACCACCCGGAGTCCGCGCGGGTGGCGCGGCTGGCGAGCGAGGGCAGCCACACCGCGATGAGCTGGTTCGCGCTCGGCGGCAACGTCGGCTTCGCCGCCGCCCCGCTGCTGGTCGCCCCTGTGGTGGCCGTCGGCGGTCTCGGCGCCACGCCGCTGCTCGCGCTGCCGGCGCTCGTCGGCGCCCTGCTGTGCGTGGCGGCGCTCCGGCTGCTGCGGGCGCCGGGCGGGGCCGCCGAGCGGGCCGCGGCGCCGGCCGGCGTCGACGACCGGGCCGCGTTCCTGCGGCTGACGCTGGCCGTCGTCTGCCGCTCGATCGTCTTCGTCGGGCTCAGCTCGTTCGTCGGCCTGTACGTCGCCGAGCGCGTCGGCGGCGGCGAGACGGCGGCCGCGGTGGCGCTGTTCGTGCTCTACCTGGGCGGCGGCGTCGGCACGGTGCTCGGCGGCCGGCTCGCCGCCCGCTGGGGCCGGGTGCGGGTGGTGGCCTGGTCGTACGCGGCCACCGTGCTCGCCGTCGCGGGCGTGGTGCTGGTGCCCGGGCCCGCGGTCTACGGCTTCGTGGCGGCCACCTCGGCCGCGCTCTACGTGCCGTTCTCGCTCCAGGTGACCCTGGCGCAGGACTACCTGCCGAACCGGATCGGCACCGCGAGCGGCGTCACGCTCGGCCTGACGGTCACCGTCGGCGGCGTCGCCACCCCGCTGATCGGCGCGGCCGCCGACGCGACGTCGCTGCGCACCGCGCTGCTGCCGTTGGTCGTGCTGCCCGTCGTGTCCTGGCTGCTGGCCCGTACGCTGCCGGAGCCGGGCGCGGGGCCACACGCGGCGGAGAAGGCGGCGGTGGTGCGGCGGTGAACGAGCCGGTGACGCGGGTGGTGGGAGCCACCGTCGTCCGGGACGGGCGCGCCATCCTGGCGGACGTCGACCTGACCGTCATGCCCGGCGAGCGCTGGTCGCTGCTGGGCGCCAACGGGGCGGGCAAGTCGACGACGGCCTGACCGCCCGGGCCCGGGCCCGGGCCCGGGCCCGGGCCCGGGCGGCGGGCCGGCGGTTCCGCCGGCCGCCTGGCCCGGTGTTCGCCGCGCGCAGCGCACCGTGACGCGCGCCGCGCGCCACCCGGGCCGGGGCTCAGCCCTGCGCCGCGGCCGGCGTGTCGAAGCGGTGGCGCTCCGCCAGGAGCTGGCTCAGGTCCGCGCCCGGGGCGAACTCCTCCGGTGCCTGGCCGCCGCGCCGGAACAGCAGCGCTCCGGCGGCGATGCCGCCGAGCGTCAGGCGGTCGCCCTCGCGTCGCAGCCAGGTGCCCTCGCGCAGGCCGACAACCGGCACGTCGTTCTCCTCCAGGAACTGTTCGAGGCGCTCGGCCCGGCTCTCGCCCATGTGGGCCGTGTCCGGCTTGGCGTCCAGGTAGTGCGGGTTGATCTGGAACGGCACCAGGCCGAGCGCGTCGAACGTCGGCGGCTGGACGATCGGCATGTCGTTGGTGGTGCGCAGCGTCGGGCAGGCCATGTTGGTGCCGGCGCTCGACCCCAGGTACGGCAGGTCGCCGGCTGTCACCCGCTCGCGGATGGCCGGGGCCAGGCCGCGCTCGTGCAGGGCCTTGAGCAGCCGGAAGCTGTTGCCGCCTCCGACGAACACCGCCTCGGCCTCGCGGACGGCCGCCGCCTGGTCGGGGACGGCGTGCGCGCCGGTCACGGTGACGCCCAGCGGGGCGAGCGCGGCGGCCACCCGCGCGGTGTAGCCGGCGTGGTCGGCGAGCGCGTACGGCACGAACAGCAGGCTGCGGGCGCCGTCGAGCAGCGCGGCTATCTCGTCGGTGGCGTGCTCCAGGTAGCGGCGGCCCGGGGCGGTGGAGTTGGAGAGCAGCAGCAGACGCATGGGGATCCTCGGGTGGGTCAACGGTTGGCGCGGGCGGAGGGGACGCGGGGCCGGACCGGGGTCAGCACCCGGCCGAGCCGCTCGGCGGCGGCCAGCAGCGGCGCGACGAGCTCGTCCCTGCGGACCGGGAGCACGTCCAGGGGGCCGACCAGGGACAGGGTGCCCACCGGTCGCCGGCCCACCAGCACGGGGGCGGCCAGCGCGGCGGTCTCGGCATCGTACTCGCCGTCCGAGTAGGCGTAGCCGGTGCGCCTGACCTCGGCGAACCGCTCCTCCAGGCGGGCCGGGTCGGTGAGCGTGCGGTCGCTGAAGCGCGCCATCGGGCGGCCGTAGAGCAGCGCGGCCCGGTCCTGGGCGGGCAGCATGCCGAAGTAGGCACGGGAGGTGGCGCCGGCGTGCGCCGGGTAGAGCTCGCCGGCCAGCGCGTAGTAGCGCAGCGGCCCCGCCGGGCCCTCGGCGGCCGCCACGCAGCGCATGTGCACGCCGTCCGGCACGGCGAACAGGGTGCCGACGCCGACCGTCTCGGCCGTGGCGCGCAGCGTCGGCGTGACCAGGCTGGCCAGGCCGCCGTCCCGCTCCCAGGCGCGGGCCAGGTGCCAGACGGCGGGCCCCAGGCGGTAGCGGCGGGAGCGCTGGTCGGAGACGAGGAAGCCGCGGTAGGCGAGGGCGGCGAGCAGCCGCTGCGCGACCGACTTGTCGAGGCCGAACTCGGCGGCGATCTCGGTGACGCCCCACTCCGCGTGCTCGCGGTCGAAGGCGAGCAGCACGTTGAGGACGCGGTCGGCGGTCTGGAGCGGCGGCGGCGCGTCGGGTGGCTGGACGGCCGGCGGCGTTACCGGTGGGTGTTCAGGCATGGCGGAAGTGTAAAGCGTCTCTTATTCAGAGAAATAGTTGCGCATACCGCCACGACGGGCGGATTCTGCGAAGCATGCTCAAACACGTGATCGAAGTCATCGAGCTGCTCGACCGCCCGGAGACCAGCGGCCACCTGTTGGCCGACCACCTCCGCGCGGTGTACGACGCGGCCTCCACCTCCGCCTCCGGCGCCGAGACGGGGCCCGCGCCCCGGATCGAGGTCAGCACCGTCACGGGCGACAAGGGCAGCACCGACTTCGTGCACGTGACCGTCCCCGGCCGCCGCGGCCGTGCCGCCGGCGGCGACGCGCCCACGCTCGGCGTCCTCGGCCGGCTCGGCGGCGCCGGCGCCCGCCCCGAGCGCATCGGCCTGGTCTCCGACGCGGACGGCGCGGTCGCCGCGCTCTCCGCCGCCGCCAAGCTGCTCGACATGCACGCGCGCGGCGACGTCCTCGACGGCGACGTGCTGGTCTCCACCCACGTCACGGGCTGGGCCCCCACCCAGCCGCACGACCCGGTGCCGTTCATGGACTCGCCGGTCGACATGGAGACCTGCAACCGCGAGGAGGTCTCGCCCGAGATGGACGCCATCGTGTCCATCGACACCACCAAGGGCAACCGGCTGCTCAACCACCGCGGCGTCGCCCTCTCGCCGACCATCTGCGCCGGCTGGATCCTGCGGGTCAGCGAGGACCTGCTGTCGGTGCTGGAGACGGTCACCGGACAGCCGGCCCGGGTGCTGCCCGTCACCACCCAGGACATCACCCCCTACGGCAACGGGGTGCACCACATCAACTCGATCCTGCAGCCCGCCACCGCCACCGCCGCCCCCGTGGTCGGCCTGGCCATCACCGCCGAGACGGCCGTGGCCGGCTGCGCCACCGGCGCCAGCCACGAGACCGACATCGCGGCCGCCGCCCGGTTCGCGATCGAGACCGCCAAGGCGTTCGGCACCGGCGCCGCCCGCTTCCACGACCCCGCCGAACTCGGCCGGCTCGTCGAGCTCTACGGCCCGATGACCCAGCTCCAGGCGGCGTCCAAGCCCACGGAACCCAAGTAAGGCCCGGAATGAGATGAGCTCCGCCACCGCCTCCCCGCAGCCGCCGGCCGTCCCCTCGTCGGCCCAGGCCGACGGCGCCGCGCGGCACCCCCGTGCCTTCGAGCCCGTCACGCTGGTCCTGACCGTCCTGATGTCGGTGCTCGGCGCCCTGATCGGCATCGTCCTGATCACGTCGCTCGGCATCTCCCCGAACACCGCCGTGATCGGCGCGCTGGTCGCCATGATGGTCGGCCGCATCCCGGTCGCCATCCTGGTCAAGATGCGGTCCCAGCACCGCCAGAACCTCGTCCAGTCGGCGATCTCGGGCGCCACCTTCGCCGCCGCCAACTCCCTCCTCACCCCGATCGCGGTGCCCTTCGCGCTCGGCCGCACCGACCTGGTGTGGCCGATGCTGGGCGGCGCCCTGATCGGCCTCGCCGTCGACAGCTGGGTGCTGTTCCGGGTCTTCGACTCCCGGCTGCTGCCCGCCACCGGCTCCTGGCCGGCCGGTGTCGCGGCCGCCGAGACCATCAAGGCCGGCGACGAGGGCGGACGACGGGCCGCGATCCTCGGCGCGGGCGCGATCGTCGGCCTGGTCGGCGCGGTCTTCAAGCTGCCCACCAGCGCCGCGGGCGTCGGCTTCCTCGGCAACATCTGGGCGCTCGGCGCCTTCGGCTCGGGCCTGGTGGTGGCCCAGTACGCCCCGGAGCTGCTCGACGTCGACCTGACGGCGGAACGCGTGCCGCACGGCGTGATGATCGGCGCCGGCCTCGTCGCCCTCATCCAGGCCGTGCTGCTGATGCGCAGCCGCGGCGACGCCAAGGAGCGCGAGGCCGTCGCCGGGTCCGCGCCGGCGGCCGACGACGCCCCGCCGCCCACCGTCGACCCCACCGGGCTGCGCCGCGGCCTGCTGGAGGGCATGGGCCTGTTCGTCCTCGGCGCGATCTTCGTCGCCTTCGCCGGCGGCGTCGCGGGCGACCTGTCGACGCCCGCCCTGATCGGCTGGATCGCGCTGGCCGGCGTGGCCGCGCTCGTCCACCAGCTGATCGTGGGCTTGGCCGCCATGCACTCCGGCTGGTTCCCCGCCTTCGCCGTCACGCTGATCTTCCTGATCATCGGCCTGGCGCTGGACATCCCCACCGTGCCGCTCGCCCTGCTCGTCGGCTACACCGCCTCCACCGGACCGGCGTTCGCCGACATCGGCTACGACTTCAAGGCCGGCTGGCTGCTCCGCCGCGACGCCGTGCCGTGGCAGCCCTTCGAGCTCGACGGCCGCCGCCAGCAGTACCTCGCCCAGCTCGTCGGCTTCGCGGTCGCGCTCGGCGTGGTCGTGATCGCCTGGCGGACCTTCTTCGAGGACGGCCGCGTGCCCCCGGTCTCCGAGGTGTACGTCGCCACGATCGAGACCGGCCTCGACCCGGACACCCTGCGCGCCCTGCTGATGTGGGCGATCCCGGGTGCCCTGATCCAGCTGGTCGGCGGCTCGTCCCGGCAGCTCGGCGTGATGCTCGCCACCGGCCTGCTGGTGGCCACCCCCGACGCCGGCTGGATGGTGCTCGGCGCGCTGGCCGTCCGCAAGCTCTACGCCTGGTGGCGCGCCCGTGGCGGCCACTCGGCCGAGGACGCCGAGAACGACCTCTCGCTGGTCGGCGCGGGACTGGTCGCCGGCAGCTCCCTCAACGACGTCGGACAGGTGGCGAAGGCGCTGTGAGCTCCACCCTCGGCCTCGTGACCATCGGCCAGGCGCCGCGCGCCGACCTGCGCCCGGACGCCGAGCCGCTGCTCGGCGACGTGCGGATGGTCGAGCACGGCGCGCTCGACGACGACCGTTTCGACGACCCGGAGACCCGCCGCCTGGTGGGCCCCGCGCCGGGCGAACCGCCGCTCGTCTCCCGGCTGCGCGACGGCGGCTCGGTGCTGCTCGGCCACGACGCGCTGCTGCCGCGCATGGAACGGGCCGTCGCCCGCGCCGAACGGGACGGCGCGACCGCCACCCTGCTGCTGTGCACCGGGCACTTCCCCGCGGTGCGGGCCACCCGCCCGCTGCTGTACGCCGAGCCGCTGGTCCAGCGGGCGGCGGCGGCCATCGTCGGCGCCGACCCGGTGGGCGTGGTCTGCCCGCACCCGGACCAGGCGGCCGACGTGACCCGCCGCTGGCAGGACGCCCTGCCGGGCGGCGTGGTGCGGGCGGCGGCGGCCGACCCGTACGCGCCGGAGGAGCGGGCGCTGGCCGAGGTCGCGACGGCCGCCGAGCGGCTCGCCGCGGCCGGCAGCCGGTGGCTGGTGCTCGACTGCATCGGCTACACGGAACGCATGCGACGGGCCGCCACCGAGGCGGCCGGCCGCCCGACCCTGCTGGCCAGGGCCATCGCCGTCCGCCTGGCGGCGGAGGTCGCCGCCGCGGGGTAGACCGCTCAGGCGGGAATGTTGTCGAAGGGCGCGGTCAGCGCGCGCAGCAGCCCGGCGAGCTGCCGCCGCTCGGCCGCGCTCAGGCTGCCGAGCAGCGCGCGCTCCTGCCTGAGCAGCCCGGCCAGCGCCTGGTCGGCGTGGGTCTTGCCCGACTCGGTCAGCCGCACCAGCACCCCGCGCCGGTCACTGGGGTCGGGCTGCCGCTCCACCAGGCCGCGCTTGGCGAGCCGGTCGATGCGGTTGGTCATGGTGCCTGAGGTCACCAGGGTCTGGGTGAGCAGCTGGCCAGGGGAGAGCTGGTAGGGGCTGCCGGCCCGGCGCAGCGCGGTGAGGACGTCGAACTCCCAGGGCTCAAGATCGTGTTCGGCGAAGGCCAGCCGCCGGGCCCGGTCCAGGTGGCGCGCCAGCCTGCTGACCCGGCTGAGCACCTCCAACGGCTCCACGTCGAGATCGGGACGCTCGCGCCGCCAGGCGGCCACCAGCCGATCAACCTCGTCCTCCATGCGATCAGTCTAGTTGTTCTGTCGACATGAAGTCTCACGGCGTGAAGCTTCACGACATCAAGCTTCTTGACGTAGAGATAAATGCCCGGGGAGTATGACCCCATGGCACACGACTGGGACCCCGGCCAGTACCAGAAGTACTCCGGCCACCGCCTCCAACCGCTGATCGACCTGCTCGCGCGCGTACCGCCGCTGCCGACGGCCGACGCCCCCCGCATCGCCGACCTCGGCTGCGGCCCCGGCGCCCCCAGCCGGCTCCTCGCCGACCGCTGGCCCACGGCGCACATCACCGGCTACGACAACTCCGACGCGATGCTCGCCGAGGCCGCCCGCCACGCCGGCCCCACACCCGGCGGCGGCCACCTCGACTTCGCGCGCGCCGACCTGCGCGAGTGGCCCCCGACGCCCGGCGAGACGTTCGACCTGATCGTCTCCAACGCGGCCCTCCAGTGGGTCCCAGGACACGTCGACCGCTTCCGCCACTGGATCGACGCCCTCCGCCCCGGCGGCGTCCTCGCCTTCCAGGTCCCCGGCAACTTCGCCGCCCCCAGCCACGTCCTGATGCGCTCCCTCTGCGAGGGCCCCCGCTGGCGCGGCCGCCTCGGCGGCGTGCTCCGGCACGCCGACGTCGTACAGCCGCCCGAGGGGTACTTCGCCACGCTCGCCGCCCTCGGCTGCGAGGTCGCCGCCTGGGAGACGACCTACCTGTACGTACTCCACGGCCAGGACCCCGTCCTCGACTGGGTCAGGGGCACCGGCCTCCGCCCCGTCCTCGCCGCCCTCGCCGACGACCCCGAGGCACGCGACGCCTTTCTCACCGAGTACCGCACCGCCCTCCGCGCGGCCTACCCACCCACCGCCCACGGCACGCTCTTCCCCTTCCGCCGCATCTTCGCCGTGGCGACCCGCGGCCTGGCGGCCTGAGCGCCCCGAAGGAACGCCAGCCGACCGCGGCGTGGGGCCGCCGCCGCGCCGCGCCCGCCCTCCGGGCGGGTGAGGCCGGCGAACCGGCTCCGCCGTGCCGCGCCCACCCACCCGCCCTCGGGCGGGCCGTCGCGCGGCAGGCGTGCCGCCGCCCTCCGGGCGGGCGGCCGTGCGGCCGGGTGAACCGGCTTATCGGCCAGCCGGCGTGGCCGGGCTCCGCCGTGCCGTGCGGCGTCCACCCGCCCCCGGGGCGGGCCGTGCGCGGCAGGCGTGCCGGCCGCCGTCGGGCCGGGTGAACCGGCCCATCGGCCGTCCGGCACGGCCGGGCACGCGGTCTGGCGCACCGGGGCGAGTCGTATCGCCGAGCCGACCGCCACGGCGGGGGGGGGCGCCCGGTGCCGCACCGTCCGCTAGGTCAAGGTGCGCGCCCCGGCCGGCCGGTCCTTGCGTGCCCGGTGGGGCCCCGGCACGCCGGGGCCCCACCGGGCCTCCGGCCCGGCGTCGCGTCCGGCGCACCCCCTTCGGGGCGGCAGGCCGCCAGGCCGGCCCGGCCGGCCAGGCCGAGGCGCGTGAACGGCCTCCGTGCGTCGTCGGTGCGGAACCTTCGGGGCGCTCAGGCCGCCAGGCCGGTCTGGCAACCTTTTCGCGCCGCGCGGCGACTTGGCAGTGCTCGATCGCCATCCCCGAACCCCGAGGAGAGACCGTGTCTGCTGCGCAACGACGCCGGCTGCGACGCTGGATCGGCGCCGTGGCCGTCGCCGCCGTCGTCGCCGCCGGGCTCGGCGGCGGTGCCGCCACCGCCGCGCCGGCCGCCGAGGACGACGTGCGGCCGCTCGCCCAGCTGGAGAACCTCGATCGCGGCCTGGTCAGCGTCTACACCGGTTCCGGCAACCTGGTGAGCTGGCGCTTCCTGGCGTCCGACCCGGACAACGTCGCGTTCAACCTGTACCGCGGCGAGACCCTGGTCGCCTCCAACATCACCGGCGCGACCAACTACTTCCACTCCGGCGCGCCCAACAGCGCCGACTACCGGGTCCGCGCCGTCGTCAACGGCACCGAGCAGGCGTTCTCGCCGCACGCCATCCAGTTCCGCTCGGGCTACCACGACGTGCCGATCCAGCGGCCGGCCGGCGGGACCACGCCGGACGGCGTGGCCTACACGTACGAGGCCAACGACGGCTCCGTCGGCGACCTCAACGGTGACGGCAACCTGGAGATCGTCCTCAAGTGGCAGCCGACCAACGCCAAGGACAACTCCCAGTCCGGCTACACCGGCAACACCATCATCGACGCCTACACCCTCTCCGGGGAGCGGCTGTGGCGCATCGACCTGGGTCGTAACATCCGCTCCGGCGCGCACTACACCCAGTTCCAGGTGTTCGACTACGACGGCGACGGCTCGGCCGAGGTGGTCATGAAGACCGCCGACGGCACGGTCTCCGGCACCGGGCAGGTGATCGGCAGTTCGAGCGCCGACCACCGCAACTCGTCCGGCTACGTCCTCGCCGGGCCCGAGTACCTGACGGTCTTCTCGGGCCGCACCGGCGCCGCGCTCGCCACCACCGACTACGTGCCGGCCCGCGGCACCGTCTCCTCCTGGGGCGACAACTACGGCAACCGCGTCGACCGCTTCCTCGCCGGCACCGCCTACCTCGACGGCGACCGCCCGTCCATCATCATGGCCCGCGGCTACTACACCCGCACCGTGATCGCCGCCTGGGACTGGCGCAACGGGCAGCTCACCCGCCGCTGGACCTTCGACACCAACAGCTCGACCAACACCGGGCGCGGCTACGACGGCCAGGGCAGCCACAGCCTCTCGGTCGGCGACGTCGACCGCGACGGCCGCGACGAGATCGTCTACGGCGCCATGGCCGTCGACGACAACGGCAACGCCCTGTGGACCACCCGTACCGGGCACGGCGACGCCCAGCACCTGGGCGACTTCGACCTGAACGACCCGGGCCTCGAGTACTTCAAGGTCTCGGAGTCCACCAGCCAGCCGTCCTCGCTGCGCATCGAGCCCGCGAACGGCACCGTCAACTGGCAGACCGGGTCCGGCTCCGACAACGGCCGCGGGGTGGCCGGCGACATCTACGCGGGCAACGCCGGCGCCGAGTTCTGGTCCGCGTCCGACACCACCCTGCGCAACCTCGCCGGCGGCTCGGTGGGCCGCGAGCCGTCCAGCATCAACTTCCTCTCCTGGTGGGACGGCGACCTGACCCGCGAGCT
This sequence comes from Streptomyces sp. NPDC127098, assembly GCF_042722465.1. Classification (NCBI taxonomy): domain Bacteria; kingdom Bacillati; phylum Actinomycetota; class Actinomycetes; order Kitasatosporales; family Streptomycetaceae; genus Streptomyces; species Streptomyces sp. NPDC127098. The sequence goes on along the minus strand of NZ_JBHXFJ010000033.1, from coordinate 17,047 downwards.
GCTCGACCAGACCCGCATCGACAAGTACGGCACCGGCGGCGACACCCGGCTGCTGACCGGCTCTGGTGTGGCCTCCAACAACGGCACCAAGGCCACCCCGGTGCTCTCCGGCGACATCCTGGGCGACTGGCGGGAGGAGGTCATCTGGCGCACCAGCGACAACAACGCGCTGCGGATCTACTCCACGCCGATCCAGACCACGTACCGGATCACCACGCTGCTCCAGGACCGGATGTACCGCACCGGACTGGCCTGGCAGAACACGGCCTACAACCAACCGCCGCACCCCGGCTTCTACCTCGGGCAGGGGATGGGCACGGCACCCAGGCCGACAATCGCCCCGGCGTCAACGGGGCGCTGAGCGAACCGCCGGAATGGGCAGATCGGGTGAACGGCGGCAACCGAAACCGGGTCGACGCGTTGTTCAGTGCGCTCCAAGAACAGGGCACTCCAGACTCGGAAGGACAAGCCAAGTGCTGAAGAAGACGCTTGCCACGGCCGCCGTCGCGGCCACCGCCGCCGGCGTGGCGGGCATGGCTGCCGCCCCTGCCATGGCCATCAGCAACGACGAGGGCCCCACCACGATCAGTGGCAATGGCAACCGTGAGGCGACCGGCAACATCACCACCGGCGGCTACATGAGCCCGAACATCGGCCTGATCAACGGCTCGCTGAACGAGATCTGCGTCCCGATCACGCAGCTCGACGTGCAGAACGTGGTCAACGTGCTGGCCATCCCGATCGGCATCCAGGATGTGCTCACCAGCAAGAACAGCCAGAACTGCTCCGAGAACTCGGTGCAGATCGACGGCGACGACCCGCTGTCGCACCTGCTGGACGACCTGGCGATCCTCGCCGGGAACGGCGCCGGCAACAACTGAGGACCAGCGGAGCCGGGTTCTTCGGCCTTCTGACCGGTGCTCCGCGCCAAGACGGCCCCCTCCCCAACACCACCCCTGGGGAGGGGGTCGCTTTCTGCTGTGTGGGCACCGGGTGGGCACGATGACGCGCTCGCGCTCGGCCGCGTCCGTCAAGGCGAACGTCGCCAGGGGTCCCAGGATTGGGCAATTCGGGTGAACGGCGGCAACCGAAACCGGGTCGACGCGTTGTTCAGTGCGCTCCAAGAACAGGGCATCAAAGACTCGGAAGGACAAGCCAAGTGCTGAAGAAGACGCTTGCCACCGCCGCCGTCGCGGCCACCGCCGCCGGCGTGGCGGGCATGGCTGCCGCCCCCGCCATGGCCATCAGCAACGACGAGGGCCCCACCACGATCAGTGGCAACGGCAACTTCGACGCCACGGGCAACACCACCACCAGTGGCGTTCTGAGCCCGAACCTCGGTCTCGTCAACAGCACGCTGAACGAGGTCTGCGTCCCGATCAACCAGCTCGACGTGCAGAACGTGGTCAACGTCCTGGCCATCCCGATCGGCGTCCAGGACGTGCTCACCAGCAAGAACGACCAGAACTGCACCGAGAACTCGGTGCAGATCGACGGCGACGACCCGCTGTCGCACCTCCTCGACGACCTGGCGGTCCTCTCCGGCAACGGCGTCGCCAACAACTGAGGACCGGCGAGTCCCGGGCGCATCGGCCTCCTGGCCGGTGCTCCACGATGAGACGGCCCCCTCCCCGAACACCCGGGGAGGGGGCCGTCTCTCTGCGTCGGGAACCGCTACGCCCGGCGGCGGCCCACCAGCTGCGGGTCGTGCTCCAGGCCCTGGAGGCCGTGCCAGGCCAGGTTGACCAGGTGGGCGGCCACCTCGGCCTTCTTGGGCTTGCGGACGTTGAGCCACCACTGCCCGGTCAGCGCCACCATGCCCACCAGCGCCTGCGAGTACATCGGGGCCAGCTTCGCGTCGAAGCCGCGGCCCTTGAACTCGACGCCCAGGATGTCCTCGACCTGGGTGGCGATGTCCCCGATGAGCGAGGCGAAGGTGCCGGTCGACTGGGCGACCGGCGAGTCCCGCACCAGGATGTGGAAGCCGTCCGTGTACTGGTCGATGTAGTCGAGCAGCGCGAACGCCGCCTGTTCCAGCAGCTCGCGTGGGTGGCCCGCGGTCAGGGCACCGGTGACCATCGAGAGCAGCCTGCTCATCTCCCGGTCGACCACGACCGCGTAGAGCCCCTCCTTGCCGCCGAAGTGCTCGTAGACCACCGGTTTGGAGACTCCGGCCTTGGCCGCGATCTCCTCCACCGAGGTGCCCTCGAAACCGCGCTCCGCGAAGAGCGTGCGGCCGATGTCCAGCAGCTGTTCCCGGCGTTCGGTGCCCGTCATTCTCCGGCGGACCCGTCGCGTGGGGCGCGGATTCCTGCCCTTGCCGTCGTCGTTGATGCTGTTGTCGGTCGCCACGCCACCCATCATGCCGTGTTCGGTGCGGCGCTTCCCTGATGGTTTTCCTTACGGTTCGCTCCCGAATCGGTGTCCTCGCCGCCCGGGATCGCGCGCTTGGCGTCGATTCGTGACTGCTTCGGCCAGCGCACGTCGTAGACCCAGCCGGCCTTCTCGAACCAGCTGATCAGCCGGGCGCTGGAGTCCAGTTGCCAGCGGTCCACGCCGTGCCGGGCGCACGTCGGGTCGGCGTGGTGCAGGTTGTGCCAGGACTCGCCGCAGGACAGGATCGCCAGCCACCACACGTTGCCCGAGCGGTCCCGGGAGAGGAACGGCTGCCTGCCGGCGGCGTGGCAGATCGAGTTGATCGACCAGGTGACGTGGTGGATCAGCGCGATCCGCACCAGCGAGCCCCAGAAGAACGCGCTCAGCGCGCCCTCCCACGACCACGTGACCAGCCCGCCGAGCAGCGGCGGCAGCAGCAGCGACACCGTCGTCCAGAGCGCGAACTGCCGGGAGACGCGGCGCACGTCGGCGTCCTTGACCAGGTCGGGCGCGTACACGTGCTGCGGCGTCTGCTCGCGGTCGAACATCCACCCCATGTGCGCCCAGAACAGGCCCTTGACCAGCGCCGGCACGGTCTCGCCGTACCGCCAGGGCGAGTGCGGGTCGCCCTCCGCGTCCGAGTGCTTGTGGTGCCTGCGGTGGTCGGCCACCCAGCGGACCACGGGGCCCTCGGCGGCGAACGAGCCGGCGATGGCCAGCGCGACCCGCATCGGCCGCTTCGCCTTGAACGAGCGGTGCGTGAAGTGCCGGTGGAAGCCGATGGTGACGCCGTGCACGCCGAGGAAGTAGAAGACCACCATCAGCGTCAGGTCGAGCCAGCTCACCCCCCAGCCCCAGGCCAGCGGGACGGCGGCGAGCAGCGCCAGGAACGGCATCACGATGAACAGGAGGAGCGCGACCTGCTCCGCCGTGCCGCGCCGCTCGCCGCCGAGGGTGGCGGACGGCTGCGGGGGAGCGGGTGGCGCGCCGGCTTCGGCCCGGTCGGCGGGCGCCAGGTCAGGACTTGCGGTCATGGGGGTTCCTCGGTGGGGGGAGTGGGGGGTTCCCGACAGGGGGGAAGGGGATACCTACGGGACCGTAACCTACGGCATCGTAACCATCGCAAGTCGTAGCGGACGGCGCAAGCGGCGCAAACCTAGGCGACCGCGCCGTGCCGGACCGATGGCACACCCTGACTACGATTGGCCTGTCGGACAGCGAGGTCCGCCTCAGCCCGCCATCTTGAGCCAACGACCTCCCGGAAGAGCCCAGCTGCGAGGAGCCGCAACCGTGAGCAGTCCCGACAGCAACGAGACACCCACCCCGGTCGCCCCGGAAAGCGGTACCGCGCTGCGCGCCGACATCCGCCGTCTGGGGGACCTGCTCGGCGAGACGCTGGTGCGTCAGGACGGCCCCGAGCTGCTTGACCTTGTCGAACGCGTCCGCGCCCTGACCCGCACGGACGGCGAGGCCGCCGCCGAGCTGCTCGGCTCGACCGACCTGGCCACCGCGGCCAAGCTCGTGCGCGCGTTCTCCACCTACTTCCACCTCGCGAACGTCACCGAGCAGGTGCACCGCGGCCGCGCGCTGCGCGACCACCGCGCCGCCGAGGGCGGGGTGCTCTCCCGCACCGCCGACATGCTCAAGGACGCCGACCCGGCGCACCTGCGGCAGACCGTGGCCAACCTCGGCGTACGGCCGGTGTTCACCGCGCACCCCACCGAGGCCGCGAGACGCTCGGTCCTCACCAAGCTCCGCAAGATCGCCGAGCTGCTCGACAACCCCGAGGCCGAGCACGGCGGCGACCGGCGCCGCACCGACCTCCGGCTCGCCGAGAACATCGACCTCATCTGGCAGACCGACGAACTGCGCGTGGCCCGCCCCGAGCCGGCCGACGAGGCGCGCAACGCCGTCTACTACCTGGACGAACTGCACGCCGGCGCCGTCGGCGACGTGCTGGAGGACCTGGCCGCCGAACTGGAGCGGGCCGGCGCCCCCATGCCCTCCGGCAGCCGTCCGCTGACCTTCGGCACCTGGATCGGCGGCGACCGGGACGGCAACCCCAACGTCACCCCCCAGGTCACCTGGGACGTGCTGCTGCTCCAGCACGAGCACGGCATCTCCAGCGCGCTGCACCACATCGACGAGCTGCGCGGCGCGCTCTCCAACTCGATCCGCAACAGCGGCGCCAGCCAGGAGCTGCTCGACTCCCTCGACCGGGACATCGCGCTGCTGCCCGAGATCACCCCGCGCTACAAGCGGCTCAACGCGGAGGAGCCCTACCGGCTCAAGGTCACCTGCATCCGGCAGAAGCTCCTCAACACCCGCACCCGGCTCGCCAAGGGCACCGTGCACGTGCCGGGCCGCGACTACCTGGGCACCGGGGAGCTGCTGACCGACCTGGCGCTGGTCCAGGACTCGCTGCGCGAGCACCGCGGCCAGCTGATCGCCGACGGCCGCCTGGAGCGGCTGATGCGCACGCTGGCCGCGTTCGGCCTGCAACTCGCCACCATGGACGTGCGGGAGCACGCCGACGCCCACCACCACGCGCTCGGCCAGCTCTTCGACCGGCTCGGCGAGGAGTCCTGGCGCTACGCGGACATGCCCCGCGAGTACCGCACCAGGCTGCTCGCCAAGGAGCTGCGCTCGCGCCGCCCGCTGGCCCCGACCCCGGCCCCGCTCGACGCGGCCGGCGCCAAGACCCTGGGCGTCTTCGAGACCGTCCGCCGGGCGCTCGACAGCTTCGGACCCGAGGTCATCGAGTCGTACATCATCTCGATGTGCCAGGGTGCGGACGACGTGTTCGCGGCCGCCGTGCTGGCCCGCGAGGCCGGCCTGATCGACCTGCACGCCGGCTGGGCGAAGATCGGCATCGTGCCGCTGCTGGAGACCACCGACGAGCTGAAGATCGCCGACGAGCTGCTCGACTCGATGCTCTCCGACCCCTCCTACCGGCGGCTCGTCTCGCTCCGGGACGACGTGCAGGAGGTCATGCTCGGCTACAGCGACTCGTCGAAGTTCGGCGGCATCACCACCTCGCAGTGGGAGATCCACCGGGCCCAGCGCCGGCTGCGCGACGTGGCGCACCGGCACGGGGTGCGGCTGCGGCTCTTCCACGGCCGGGGCGGCACCGTCGGCCGCGGCGGCGGCCCCACCCACGACGCGATCCTGGCCCAGCCCTGGGGCACGCTGGAGGGCGAGATCAAGGTCACCGAGCAGGGCGAGGTGATCTCCGACAAGTACCTGGTGCCGTCGCTCGCCAGGGAGAACCTGGAGCTCACGGTCGCCGCCACGCTCCAGGCCTCGGCCCTGCACACCGCGCCCCGGCAGTCCCAGGAGGCGCTGGCCCGCTGGGACGCGGCGATGGACACCGTCTCGGACGCGGCGCACTCCGCCTACCGCCGCCTGGTCGAGGACCCCGACCTGCCGGCGTACTTCTTCGCCTCGACGCCGGTGGACCAGCTGGCCGAGCTGCACCTGGGCTCCCGCCCGTCCCGCCGCCCGGACAGCGGCGCCGGGCTCGACGGACTGCGCGCCATCCCGTGGGTGTTCGGCTGGACCCAGTCGCGGCAGATCGTGCCCGGCTGGTTCGGCGTGGGCACCGGGCTCAGGGCGGCCCGCGAGGCCGGCCTCGACGACGTGCTGGCCGAAGCGTTCGAGCACTGGCACTTCTTCCGCAACTTCCTGTCCAACGTCGAGATGACGCTGGCCAAGACGGACCTGCGGATCGCCCGCCACTACGTGGAGACGCTGGTGCCGGACGAGCTGAAGCACGTCTTCGCGACCATCGAGGCGGAGCACGCGCTGACCGTCGCCGAGGTGCTGCGGATCACCGGCGAGCGCGAACTGCTTGACGCCAACCCGGCGTTGCAGCGCACCCTGCACATCAGGGACGCCTACCTGGACCCGATCTCCTACCTCCAGGTCACCCTGCTGCACCGGCAGCGCGAGGCGGCCGCCAGGGGCGAGGAGCCGGACCAGCTGCTCTCCCGCGCGCTCCTCCTCACCGTCAACGGCGTGGCGGCGGGCCTGCGCAACACGGGGTAGCCCTGGCGGGCAGCAGACGGCAGGCGGCGGCGACGGGCCGCGCCCCGCCGGTCAGGCGGGGTCGCGGCGGAAGGTGCGGCGGTAGGTGCTGGGCGACACGCCCAGCGCCCGGTGCAGGTGCTGGCGCAGCGAGGCCGCCGTGCCGAAGCCGGCCTGCTCGGCGACCCGGTCCACCGGCAGGTCACTCTCCTCCAGCAGCTGCCTGGCCCGCTCCAGGCGCTGCTGGACCAGCCAGCGCTGCGGCGAAAGACCGGTCTCCGCGCGGAACCTGCGGGTAAACGTGCGCACGCTCATCGCCTCGAGATCGGCCAGCTGCCGCAGCGTCACCGGCTGGCCGAGCCGGTCGAGCGCCCACGCCCTGGCCCGCCCGGTGGACCGCTCGCCGTCGCCCGGCACCGGCCGTTCCACGTACTGCGCCTGCCCGCCCTCCCGGTGCGGCGGCACCACCGTGCGGCGGGCCACCGAGTTGGCGACGGCCGAGCCGAAGTCCCGCCGCACCAGGTGCAGGCACAGGTCGATGCCGGCCGCGACGCCGGCCGAGGTGAGGATGGGGGCCTCGCCGGTGTGGTCCTCGGTGTAGAGGATGTCGGGTTCGAGGCGGACCCGGGGGAAGAGCCTGCGGAACTGCTCACAGGCGTCCCAGTGGGTGGTGGCCCGCCGGCCGTCGAGCAGCCCGGCGGCGGCCAGCACGAAGGCGCCGGTGCAGATGGAGGCGATCCTGGTGCCGGGCCTGATCAGGTCAAGCGCGGCTCTGAGCTCCGCCGAGATCCGGCCCTCGACGGCGGTGTCGCTGCCGTGCGCGGCCGGCACGATCACCGTGTCGGCCGTGGCCAGCGCCTCGGGCCCCGCGTCGACGACGATGTCGAAGTCGGCGTCCGAGCGCACCCGCCCCGGGTGGACCGCGCACGTCACCACCTCGTAGAGCGGCCGCCCGTCGGCCGCCACGGCCCGGCCGAACAGCCGGTGCACGATGCCGAGTTCGATGGGCAGCAGCCCGTCCCGCACCAGCACCGCGACCCGGTGCCGTGGCTCGCTCTGCCCGTTCACGGTGTCCATGGCCCGATCCTTGCACATCGCGGCCGTCGGGCCACTCGTCGGGCGGGCGCCGACACCGCACGATCGTGGGGTGACCCAGACCGAACAGCCGACGACCCCCACCTCCGTCGCCCGGGCGCCGCGCGTCCACCCGGCGTGGTGGGTCGCCCTCGTCGCCTTCCTGGTGCTCGTCGGCGCCGCCGGCTTCCGGTCCACCACCGGCGTGCTGATCGACCCGCTGCACGACGAGTTCGGCTGGTCACGCGGCTCGATCTCGTTCGCCGTCTCCGTCAACCTGCTGCTCTACGGCTTCACCGCGCCCTTCGCCACCGCGCTGATGGAGCGCTACGGGATCCGGCGGGTGGTGTGCGGCGCGCTGCTGATGATCTCCGCCGGCAGCGGCCTGACCGTCTGGATGGACAGCCAGTGGCAACTGGTGCTCTGCTGGGGCGTCCTGGTCGGGCTCGGCGCCGGCTCGATGGCGCTGGCCTTCTCGGCCACCATCGCCGGCCGCTGGTTCGTCGCCCGCCGCGGCCTGGTCACCGGCGTGCTCACCGCCGGCGGCGCGGCCGGCAACCTGGTCTTCCTGCCCGTCGTCGGCCTGCTGGTCGAGGGTCCCGGATGGCGCGCGGCGGCGGTCGCCGTCGCGTTGTGCGCGCTCGCCGTGGTGCCACTGGTGGTCTGGCTGCTGCGGGACCGCCCGGAGGACCTCGGCATACGCCCCTTCGGCGCCGGGGACGACTACGTCGCCCCGCCCCGCCCCGCCCACCGGCCGGCGCCGCCCGCCGGGCCGTCGGCGCGCTCGGCTCCGCCATGCGCACCCGGGTCTTCTGGCTACTCGCCGTCTCCTTCGCGATCTGCGGCGCCTCGACCAACGGCCTGATCGGCACCCACTTCGTGCCCGGCGCCCACGAGCACGGCATGCCGGTGCCGGTCGCCGCCTCGCTGCTGGCGCTGATCGGGATCTTCGACCTGATCGGCACGGTCTTCTCCGGCTGGCTGACCGACCGCTACGACGCGCGCCGGCTGCTCGCCGTCTACTACGCCCTGCGCGGCCTGTCGCTGCTGTTCCTGCCGGTGCTGTTCGAGTCCTCGGTGCAGCCGCCGATGCTGTTCTTCGTGGTCTTCTACGGGCTCGACTGGGTGGCGACCGTGCCGCCGACGATCGCGCTCTGCCGGGAGCACTTCGGCGAGGAGGCCGGCGTCGTCTTCGGCTGGGTCCTCGCCGCACACCAACTCGGCGCCGCCGTCGTCGCCTTCGGCGCGGGACTGATCCGGGACGTCACCGGCTCCTACGACCTGGCCTGGACCTCGGCCGGCATGCTGTGCGCGGTGGCGGCCGTCCTCGTGATGCTCGTCAGGCGTCGCCCCGTCCTGGTGGCCTAGATCCAGAGCGCGAACGTCAGACCCAGCGCGGTGGCCTGGCCGGCCGGGCGTGAGCAGCGTCTCCGGTCAGGGTCGGGGCGCCTCGGCGGCATCGTCGGGCCCTCGGTCCGGGCCCACTGACTCCAGGCGCTCAGATCCAGAGCGCGAACGTGAGCCCGAGCGCGGCCAGCGCCGTCGCGCCGGTGGCGGCCGCCACGCGGTACATCCGCAGGCCGCCGGCGATCACGACCGAGGCCAGCAGCAGGGCGCCCATCAGCGGCAGCCAGGAGTAGAGGACGCCGGGCAGCCCGGTGCGGATCGCCTCTCCGGTGTCCTCGTACACGGCGACGTCGAGCGTCTCGCCCGGCTCGCGGCCGATCGGCTGGACCAGCGCCACGGTCGCGCCGCTCGGCTCGAAGACGCCGGTGCAGGCGTCGTCGGAGCAGGCGGCGACCGTCAGCCGACCCTGCGGGAGTTCACCGGGGGACATCGCGTCCCGCGCCGTGTCCCAGGACCCGAGGAAGCCGCCGACCACGATCAGCAGCGTCAGCAGCCCCAGGAGGAGGTACCGCACGAGCAGCAGGACGCCGAAGGCACTCTCACCCGCCCGGCGGGCGAAGCTGCGGCGAGCGGTGCGGGTGGTCGCGGACATGCCGCCGATCTTTGGCCACAGCTCTGCGACCGGTCAACCCCCGTCGCTCTCCGTCAGCTGTTGTACGCGCCCTGGGCCCGCTCCAGACCCTCCGTCAGCAGGCTCTCCACGGCGTCGGCGGCGCGGTCGACGAGCAGGTCGAGCTCCTTGCGCTCGACCGCGGAGAAGTCCTTCAGCACGAACGCCGCCACGTCCATCCGGCCCGGCGGGCGGCCGATGCCGAAGCGGACCCGGTAGTAGTCCCGGCCGAGCGAGGCCGTGATGGACTTCAGCCCGTTGTGCCCGTTGTCCCCGCCGCCCAGCTTGAGGCGCAGCGCGCCGAAGCCGATGTCCAACTCGTCGTGGATCACGACCAGCCGGGAGACGGGGACCTTGTAGAAGGTGCTGAGCGACGTGACGGGCCCGCCCGAGACGTTCATGTACGTCATCGGCTTGGCCAGCAGCACGCGCGGGCCGCCGGCGCCGGGGGCGCCGAGCCGGCCCTCGCACAGCATGGCTCGGGACCGGTGTGACGAGAACCTCCCGCCGATCCGCTCGGCCAGCAGGTCGACGACCATGAAGCCGACGTTGTGCCGGTTCGCGGCGTACTGCGGCCCCGGGTTGCCGAGGCCGGCGATCAGCCAGGGTTCGTCCGTGGTCGTCGTCGTCATCACCGTCTCCCGCTCGGGCTCCTCGTCCGTCAGGCGGTCGCCGCCGCCTCGGCGGCCTCACCCTCGCCCTCGGCGGCCGCCGGCGCCGGCTCCTCGGCCTGCGGCTGCAGGACCTGCAGCACGACCGTGTCCTCCTCGACCGCGAGCGAGGTGCCGTTCGGCAGCTTGATGTCCTTCGCGAGCACCGAGGCACCCGGCTCCAGGCCCTCGACCGAGACGCTGAGCGACTCCGGGATGTGGGTGGCCTCGGCCTCGACCGGCAGCGCGCTCAGCACGTGCTCCAGCAGACCGCCGCCCGGGGCGAGCTCGCCCTCGGTGTGGACCGGCACCTCGACGGTGACCTTCTCGCCGCGCTTGACCAGCAGCAGGTCGATGTGGACCAGGAAACCCTTGATGGCGTCGCGCTGCACGGCCTTCGGGATCACCAGCTCCTGCTTGCCGGCGACGTCCAGGGTGATCAGCACGTTCGGCGTCTTCAGCGCCAGCATCAGCTCGTGGCCCGGCAGGGTCACGTGCACCGGCTCCGAACCGTGCCCGTAGATGACGGCCGGCACCTTGTTCTCCGCCCGGATCCGCCGGGACGCGCCCTTGCCGAACTCCTGCCGCGCCTCGGCGGTCAGCTTCACATCAGCCATTGCTCTACCTCGCTCCTCGCTGTGGGGCCTCGATCACGCCGCCCGGCCCAGGGCGGACCAACGGACCAGCCACGAAGAGCGCGTCGATCACGGACAACCCCTGAGGGCCTCCCTCGCCGAGCCATACCACCCTACCGGGTGGAGAAGACCACCACGTCGCCGGGCGCTCGGCCTTGGCCGCGACCAGGCGGCGGGGCGGCGGCCCCGCGGTGCCCGCGCCCACCCACCCACCCTTGGCGGGTGGCCTCGCGCGGGGCCCGGCGGCGGCCGCCGGCCGAAGGCCTCGGCGGCTCCGCCGCCTGGTCGGCCCAGCCGCCGCTGGCCCCGGCTCCGCCGGCCGCGCGGAGCGCGGAGAGGGCGGGTGGGTGGGGGAAACCCCCGGCGCGCAGCGCCGGCAGGCACCGGTGGCGGAGCCGCCGTTCACCCCGCGGAGCGGAGAGGGGCGGGGGGTGGGGGAAACCCCCGGCGCGGAGCGCCCGGGCGGCGCACGGCCCAGCCCCCCGCGCCGCGGACCGCACGCGGGGGGTGGTCAGAGGCCGGCCGCCCAGGCCTACGCGTTGCCTTCGAAGAGGCTCGTCACCGAGCCGTCCTCGAAGACCTCCCGGACGGCCCGGGCGATCGTCGGTGCCATCGAGAGGACCGTGATCTTGTCGAGCGCGACCTCCGTCGGCGTCGGCAGGGAGTTGGTGAAGATGAACTCGCTCACCCGCGAGTTCTTCAGCCGGTCCGCCGCCGGGCCCGAGAGGACGCCGTGCGTGGCCGCCACGATCACGTCCCGCGCGCCGTTGGCGAACAGCGCGTCGGCCGCCGCGCAGATCGTGCCGCCGGTGTCGATCATGTCGTCGACCAGGACGCACACCCGGCCGTCCACGTCACCCACGACCTCGTGGACCGTGACCTGGTTGGCCACGTCCGGGTCGCGCCGCTTGTGGACGATGGCCAGCGGTGCCGCGAGGCGGTCCGCCCAGCGGTCGGCGACCCGGACCCGGCCCGCGTCCGGGGAGACGACCGTGAGCTGCTCGCGGTCGGTCCGGCTGGCGATGTAGTCCGCGAGCACCGGCAGCGCGAAGAGGTGGTCGACCGGCCCGTCGAAGTAGCCCTGCACCTGGTCGGCGTGCAGGTCCATGGTGATGATCCGGTCCGCGCCCGCGGTGCTGAGCAGGTCCGCCATCAGACGCGCCGAAATCGGCTCCCGACCCCGGTGCTTCTTGTCCTGCCGCGCATAGCCGTAGAACGGAATGATCACCGAGATGCTGCGGGCCGAGGCCCGCTTCAGCGCGTCGATCATGATCAGCTGTTCCATGATCCACGTATTGATCGGCGCCGTGTGACTCTGCATCAGAAAACAGTCGGCGCCCCGCACCGATTCCTCAAAGCGAACGTAGATCTCGCCATTCGCGAAGTCCCGGGCCGTCGTGGGAACAATCCCTACGCCCAATTCCTCGGCCACCTCCTTGGCCAGCTCGGGGTGGGCGCGGCCGGAGAAGAGCATCAGTTTCTTCTCGCCGGTGGTCTTGAACCCGGTCACAGTACGTCTCCTTGGTAGCCGCGTGGGCGGTCGTTCACCCACCTGAGTGGGTACCCACTACGGTACCGGTCAGCCTTCCCGCGGCTTCCGCTCCGTCGCAGCTAGGGCGGCGTCGGCGGCCTGGGCCGCCGGGGACGCGGGTCGCTTGCGTGCCACCCACCCCTCGACATTGCGCTGTTGGCCCCGGGCTACCGCGAGTGATCCCGGCGGAACGTCCCGGGTGATCACGGAACCGGCCGCCGTGTAAGAGCCGTCGCCGATTGTGACGGGCGCCACGAACATATTGTCCGCGCCGGTGCGGCAGTAGGAGCCGACCGAGGAGTGGTGCTTCTCCTCACCGTCGTAGTTCACGAACACGGTGGCCGCCCCGATGTTCGTGTGGTCACCGATCGTGGCGTCGCCGACATAGGAGAGATGCGGAACCTTGGTGCCCTCGCCGATTGTCGAGTTCTTCATCTCGACAAAGGTGCCGGCCTTGGCCTTACGGCCGAGCACCGTGCCGGGACGCAGATAGGCGTAAGGGCCGACGAGCGCGCCGGTGCCCACGTGGGCGCCCTCCGCGACCGTCTCCCGGACGACCGCTCCCTCGCCGACCACGGTGTCCCTGAGCCGGCAGCCCGGGCCGACCTCGGCGCCGGCCGCCAGGTGCGTGGCGCCGAGCAGCTGCGTGTTCGGCTGGACCACCGCGTCCGGCTCGTAGGTGACGGCCACGTCCAGCCAGGTGGTGGCCGGGTCGACGACCGTCACGCCGGCCAGCATGGCCTGCTCGAGCAGCCGGTCGTTGAGCAGCCGGCGGGCGGCGGCCAGCTGCACCCGGTCGTTGATGCCGACCAGCTCCCGGTGGTCGGCGGCCCGCGCCGCGCCGACCCGGTGGCCGGCGTCGCGCAGGATGGTCAGCACGTCGGGCAGGTACTCCTCGCCCTGGCTGTTGTCGGTCCGCACCCGGCCGAGCGCCTCGGCGAGCAGCCGGCCGTCGAAGGCCAGCACCCCGGAGTTGATCTCGTTGATCGCCAGCTGCTCAGGCGTGGCGTCCCGGTGCTCGACGATGGCCGTCACCGCGCCGTCCGCGCCGCGCACCACCCGGCCGTAGCCGGTGGCGTCCGGCACCTCGGCCGTGAGGACCGTCACCGCGTTGCCCTCGGCGGCGTGCGTGTCGGCCAGCGCGCGCAGCGTCCCGGCGGTCTGGAGGGGGATGTCGCCGCAGGTCACCAGGATCGTGCCGGCCGCCTCGACGCCGTCGGCCGCCAGCGCCTCGACGGCGGTGCGCACCGCGTGCGCGGTGCCGCGCCGCTCGTGCTGCACGGCGGTGCGGGCGGCCGGGTCGGCCTCGGCGAGGTGCGCGGTGACGGCCTCGCGGCCGTGGCCGACGACGACGACGAGCTCGCGCGGGTCGAGCTCGCGGCAGGCGGCCACCACGTGGCCGACCAGGGGCCGGCCGCAGATCTCGTGCAGCACCTTGGGCGTGGCTGACTTCATGCGGGTCCCCTCACCCGCGGCGAGAACGATGATGGCGGCCGGGCGGATGGCGCTGGAGCTCACGGGATCGCGTCCTTCGGTCCTGGGGTGCGGTCTCTCCCGGGGTCTCTCGCCGCTCGCGATGGCGTGCCGGGAGAGAGCCGGGGGATCCTCGCAGGATACCGGGCACGCTCCGGCCGGGATCTGTGCCGATCCGGTCCGCGTCCGGTCCTTCCTGGTCAGCCCCGCTCGGTGGCGCCGCCGCCCCGTGCGTCCCGCTCGTCCGGCTGCTCCCCGTGGTACTCCTCGTCCTCGGGGGGCGGGGCCGGTCGTCGCGGTCGACGCCCGGTGAGCGCGGCCAGCGTCTCGCGGATGTGGTCCAGGTGCGCCCGCACCTGCTCGGACCGCTCGTCGAGCTCCTCGATGATGAGGTCGCTCTCCCGCTCCACCCGCTCCCGGGCCCGCCGCGCCTCGGCGAGCAACTCGGCCCGCCGGCTGTCCGCGGCCCGCTCGGTGGCCCGCGCCTCGGCCTCCGCGTCCGCCAGGTCCCGCCTGGCGTCGGCCAGCAGCGCCTCGCTCCGCTCCGTCAGCGCCCGCACCCGGGCGTCCACGGCCGCCTGGCGCTTCGTCAACTCCTGCTCCAGGGCGCGGGCCTCCCTGGTCTGCCGCACCCGCTGCTCGGCCACGAGGGCCCGGCACTGCCTGGTCACCTCGGCCAACGCCGCCGACGCCTCGTCGCGCAGCGTCATCGCGTGCTGTCGGGCCTCCGCCATCAGCCGGGTGGCGTGCGCGGAGGCCCGGGATATGACGCCGTCGGCCGCCGCGTCCGACTCGGCGCGCCGCCGGCTGGCGTCCGCCTGGGCGGCGGCCAGCAGCTCACGGGCGGCGGCGTCGGCCGCGTCGACCATCTCCTGGGCCTGGGCCTCCGTGGACTCCCGCAGGTCCACGGCCTCGGCCTGCACCTCGGCGAGCAGCGCCATGGCGCGTCGCCCGAGCCCTTCGTACGAGGTGGGCGGCAACGCCGCGACCGCCGCGGTGAGTCTGGCCGCCTCCCTGGTCAACTCCTCGACACGAACGCTGAGCTCGGCGAGCTGCTGCCACGCCTGGTCGCGTTCGCGACCCAACCTGGCCAGCACCTGGTCGACCTGCGCGGGGTGGTACCCGCGACCGCGAGCCTTCGGGAAGCCGGTCATGCGTAAATGCTCCCACCCCCGGGACGAAGTACCGCTTCGATTGGCTCATTTCGCACGAGAGCGCCCGCCGGTCCTGCGGGCGACACCCTCGTCGACGAGGCGTGCCGGCGCGCAATGTACACGCCGGCAGGGGCCTTACAACAATCCGTCCCACATCTGTTCGAGCAGCACGGACCACCAGTTCTCCGGGTCCAGCACCGCCTGCGGGTCGAGCGACGCCAACTCCGCCTGGAAATCGGTCGTCCAGCGGCCGGCCTGCTCCGGGTCGAGCCCGTAGCGCAGCCGCCACATCCGGCCCAACAGCGCCATGCAGCGGGCGAACTGAGGCAGCGACGTGTTCACGAACCGCGCCGGCGACGGCTGCCCGTCCGGGCTGCCCTCCAACGGCACCGCCACCACGTGCGCCGTGCCGTACTGCACGCACAGCTGCTGCCCGAAGTCGCTGCCGAGCACCAGGTAGGAACCGGCGTCCATCGCCGGCCGCACCCCGCGCTCGGCGGCCAGCTCGGCCAGCGTCGGGATCGGCCGCCCAGGCTGGGCCTGCGCCCAGAAGATGGGCCTGATCTCGACGGGCAGACCCGACCAGACCAGCGACTGGGTCACGATCTCGGGCACGCCCTGCCGGGACACCAGCTGCGGCTGGTAACGGAACACGCCCTGCGGCCCGTACGCCTGGGTCAGCTCCTGCCCGATCACGTCGAGCCCGACGGCCGGCGCCGGCTGCTGCTGCGGCAACGCCGCCCGCACCGGCTGCGAGCGGGGCGGCCCGTCCGCGAACTGCTGCAACTCGTCCTGGTGCTCGACGAGATGCCGCACGCCCGCCTGCCGGGACGCGAAGTCCTGGCCGTAGGCGGCGGTGTGCGTGATCCGCACCTGCGGCCAGGTCTCGCGGATCATCCGGGCGCAGTAGCCGCCGGGCAGCTCGCACGACTGCAACTCCGTGTGCAGCTCGATCACCTGCTGCGGGGGCACGCCCATGGCGTGCAGCTCGTGCAGGATCTGCCACTCCGGGTGCGGCATGCCGGGCGCGGAACGCCGGATCAGCTGCTGCTCCGAACCGTCTGCGGCGCGGTAGCGCAGCACGGCCATGTAGCCGGAGCCGACGGTCGGTTGCCCGGCCGGCGGGGGCGGGTAGCCGTAGCCGGCGGGCCGGCCGGCACCGCTGACCGGTGGCGGCGACGCCTGGGCCGGTCCGGGGCCCGGCGGCGGGGGAGGGGGCGGCGGGCTCGGCGGTCCGGCGGCCCCGCCCTTGGGGGCCGGCGGCGGAGGCGGCGGGGGCACGGGCCCCGGCGCGCCGCCTGGCTTGTTCACGGTGCGGCGCAGCGAGTCGATCATCTCGGGCGAGACGGCCTGCGTCGGGACGTAGTTGACGCCCCCGCCGGCGGCCGGGGCCGGCGCCGGGCGGGGTCCTGGCGCGGGGGGCGGCGGCGGAACGGGCGGCGGCGCGCCGCCGGGCCGGGCGGCCTTCGCCGTGTCCGCCGAGGACACGTCCCCCCGGCCGGAATCCGGCGCCGGGGACGGGGACGGGCCGGGGGCTCGCGCCGGAGGGGGAGCCTGCTGGACGGCGGTGGGCGGCAGCGCGCTGCCCCTCGGCAGGATCGCCGTCCTCGCCTCGGACGCCGGCCCCGAACTCTCCCCGGCGTCGGCCACCAGGGGCGGCGCGAACACCGTGGCGGGGGGCGCCACGGACACGTCCTCCGCCTCGGCGATGCTCGACGTGTCGGTCCCGTCCCACAGGGACGGCCGGCTCCCCGAGGTGTCCACGTCCGACCAGGCCGGCGGCGGCCCGACCGGGGTGGCAGGCGGGAAGTCCGCGTCGGGTGCGGGGCCGGCCTGGCGGCCGGTGCCCGCCGGAGTCGCGCCGAAGGGCGGCGGCGCGGCCGGTGGCGCGCCGACGGGCGGTGGTGGACCGACCGGCGGCGGCCCGGACGCGGCCCGCCCGGCGTCGGCCGGCGGCGCCTCGTCGGCGTCCGAGCCAGGCCATGCCGGGCCGGCGGACGGCTTCGCGCCGACGACCGGCGGCGGCCCGACCGGGGCGGCCGGCGGGAAGTCCGCATCGGGAGCGGCCTCGCCGACGGCCGGCGGCGCGTCGAAGGGCGTCGGCCCGGACG
>NZ_JBHXFJ010000032.1:0-84628 GCF_042722465.1 Streptomyces sp. NPDC127098 | reverse complement strand
ACCCACACCACCGCCCCCTGCTGACCCCGCCGGCTGTTTGTGGCGGGGGGCCGGCCGGCCCCGGGGCCGGCCGCCGACGCGATCGGCTCAGGGCGCTCCCGGTGCGGAACGGCCCGCTGCCGTGGGCGCTCTCGCCGCAGAGCGCCATCCCGCGTGGTGCGCGCCGTCGCCGTGGAGGCGGCGCTACAGGCCGGGTATGCGGCCGTTGCGGAAGAGGTCGACGAAGATCTGGTGGTCGGCCCTGGCCCGGGCGCCGTAGCGGTGGGCGAAGTCGACCAGCAGTTCCGGCAGGCCGGCCTCGTCGGCCGCGAGGGCCTCGTGGATCGCCCGCTCGGTGGAGAACGGGACGAGGGAGTGGCCGCTCGAGTCGTCCGCGGCGGCGTGCATCGTCGCCGTGGCGCGGCCCAGGTCGGCGACCAGCTCGGCGATCTCGGTCGGGTCGTCGATGTCGGACCAGTCCAGGTCGACGGCGTACGGCGACACCTCGGCCACCAGCTGCCCCGCGCCGTCCAGCACGGTCCAGCCGAGCCACTGGTCGGCGTGGGCCTGGAGGGCCCGCTGCGAGATGACGGTGCGGTGCCCCTCGTGCTGGAAGTAGGAGCGCACCCGCTGGTCCGTGACATGCCGGGAGACCGCGGGGATCTGCGCCTGCTTGAGGTAGATCACCACGTCGTTCTCCAGGGCGTCGCTGTTGCCCTCGAGCAGGATGTTGTAGGAGGGCAGGCCCGCGCTGCCGATGCCGATCCCGCGGCGGCCGACGACGTCCTTGACGCGGTAGGTGTCGGGTCGGGACAGGCGGGAGGGCGGCAGCGTCTCCAGGTAGCCCTCGAAGGCGGCCAGCACCCGGTCCCGGTGCTCCGCGTCGAGTTCGACCGCGCCGCCGCCCGGCGTGAACCGACGTTCGTGGTCGCGGATCTCGGTCATCGAGTCGAGCAACTCGAAGCGGGTCCGCTTCCTGGCGTCCCGCAGCGCGCCGAGCAGCGGACCGCGGGCCGTGTCGAGCGTGAACGGCGGCACCTCCGCCGCGGTGGCGCCGGCGGCCAGCACCGCGACGCGCTCGCGGTAGGCGGCGGCGTAGGCGCGGACCAGGTTGCCGATCACGTCGTCGCTGAGCGCCTTGGTGTGCCCGAGCAGCGCGACCGAGGCGGCGAAGCGCTTCAGGTCCCACAGGAACGGGCCGACGTACGCCTCGTCGAAGTCGTTGACGTTGAAGACCAGCCGCCCGTTGGCGTCCATGTAGGTGCCGAAGTTCTCGGCGTGCAGGTCGCCGTGGATCCACACCCGCGAGGTGCGCTCGTCCAGGAACGGGCCCTCGGCGTGGTCCTCGGCCAGGTCCCGGTAGAAGAGGCAGGCCGTGCCCCGGTAGAACGCGAAGGCGGAGGCGGCCATCTTGCGGAACTTCACCCGGAACGCGGCCGGGTCGGCCGCGAGCAGCTGACCGAAGGCGGTGTCGAGGACGGCGAGTATCTCCTCGCCACGTTGGGATGACATCGCGAGGTGCCTCCTGGGTGCCCGGTGCTCGCCTCGGAGGCTACCCGCGGCCGACCGGGCGACGGGGCGTGCGCCGAAGGAGTTTGCCGAACCCGTACCCGCGGATCACCGCCCGTTGGTGCACCCACGGCGCGTCGATGTCGAATTCCGCCGCCCTGTCTCGACGTAGCAGGAGAAGGCCGGGCCCTCGCCCGGACTCCCGCCAAATCGGAAAGGGGACCGTACGGTGCCACGGATGCTCAGCCACGTGTTCCACAGTGACGACCTTCCGGCGGCCGACCGGCTGGCCGCCTGGCACGAGGTCGTCGCCCGGTCGCTGGTACCCAGCCGGATCGAGGCGCGCCGGCACGGGGACTTCCACGCCTCGTTACGGGCCGGGGCGCTGGGGCCGGCGCGGGTCAGCGCCTCGTCCTACTCCTCGCTGCGGTCCCGGCGGACGACGCGGATGATCAGGCGGTCGGATCCGGAGACGTACGTGGTGGCGACCTCCCGCCGGGGACGGCAGGTGCTCGACCAGGCGGGCCGCCAAGCCACCGTCGGCGAGGGCGCGTTGGTGGTGCTCCCCAGCTTCCGTCCGTTCGAGGCGATCGTGGAGGTCGGAGACGGCACGGCCGAGACGCTGATGTGTCAGTTCCCCCGGGCCCTGCTGCCGCTGCCCGAGCGCGCCGCCGAGCGGCTGTTCGGGCGGCCCCTGCCCGGCCGGGACGGGGTCGGCGCGCTCCTGGTCGACTTCCTCGCGCGACTGGACGCCGACGCCGACGCGTACCTGCCGGGAGACGGGGCCCGCCTCGGGGCGGTGCTGCTCGACCTGGTCGCCGCCGTCCTGGGCCATCACCTGGAGGCCGAGAAGCACGTCCCGCCGGAGTCGCGGCGCCGCGCGCTCCACCTGGAGGTGCTCGCGTTCATCCAACGCAACCTCGGCGACCCGGAGCTGACGCCGCCGGTCATCGCCGCCGCCCACCACATGTCGTTGCGCGCCCTGCACCGGCTCTTCCAGGACCAGGGGCGCTCCGTGACCTCGCACATCAGGCACCAGCGCCTGGAGCACGCCCGCCGCGACCTGGCCGACCCCGGCCTGGCCGACCGGCCCGTGCACGCCATCGCGGCCCGCTGGGGCTTCACCCACCACGCCGCCTTCACCCGCGCCTTCCACGCCGCCTACGGCCTCCCGCCCCGCGACTACCGTCGGCTGGCGGGCCGAGGCGGAACACCCGGATAGCGGGACCCAACTCGCTTTCCTTTCCCGCTGCTTGCGGCACGCCGGAGGCAGGCGTCCGGCAAAATGGGTCGGCTGGCGACGGGAGTCGCGGCCGCGAGCGGGAGGGGAGCTGGGGGCGTGGCGGAGTTGGCGGGGCTGGCCGACGGGGATCCGCGGCGGGTGGGGCGCTACCGGGTGTTGGCCCGGCTCGGCGCGGGCGGCATGGGGCGGGTCTTCCTGGCGCGCTCACCCGGCGGGCGGCCGGTGGCCGTCAAGGTGGTGCGTTCGGAGCTGGCCGAGGACGCGGAGTTCCGGCGGCGCTTCGCGCGGGAGGTGGCGGCGGCCCGGCGCGTCAACAGCTTCTTCACCGCCGGGGTGGTGGACGCCGACCCCGGGGGCTCGCCACCGTGGCTGGCCACCGCGTACGTCGCGGGGTTGTCGCTGAACGAAGCGATCTCCGCGCACGGACCCTGGCCCGAGACCTCGGTGCGGGCGCTGGGCGCGGGACTCGCCGAGGCGCTCGAGGCCATCCACGAGACCGGGCTCGTCCACCGCGACCTGAAGCCGTCGAACGTGCTGCTGGCGCGGGACGGCCCGCGCGTCATCGACTTCGGGATATCGCTGGCGATGGGCTCCACCGCGCTGACCATGACCGGGGCCGTCGTGGGCACGCCCGGGTTCATCGCGCCCGAGCAGCTGAGGAACGGCGAGGCGGGCCCGGCGAGCGACGTCTTCTCCCTCGGTGCCGTGCTCGTCTACGCGGCGAGCGGCACGGGCCCGTTCGGCGAGGGAACGGCGGAGGAGGTCAACTTCCGCGCCGCCTTCGAGCCGCCCTGGCTGCGCGACGTTCCGCCGGGACTTCGGGGGTTGGCGGGCCGCTGCCTGGAGAAGGAACCCCGGCTGCGGCCGAGCGTCGCCGAGCTGCTCGCGGCACTCGCGTCGGACACCGGCACGAGCCCCCTGGTGGCGGGGGAGTGGCTGCCGGCGCCGGTGTCCCACGCGGTGCGGGAGCGGACCGAGACCCCGCTGCCCAGCACCCCGCCGGCCCCCACCCCGAGTCTCCCCGAGGCCCCGCCGCCACTCGGCGCGCTCGGCCCCGCGGCGCCCGCCGGGCCGCCGGGTCGTGGCCCCTCGCGACGCGCGCTGCTGGCCGCCGCCGGGGCGACGGCGGTGGTCGCCGGCGGCGGCGTGCTCGCCTGGCGTCTCGCCGGCGGCGGCGATGGGGGCGACGCGAGCACGGGCGGCGACACCGGCGGTGACGTCGCGGCAGGGGAGAGGACCGTGCGGATCGCCGTCCAGGGGGACCTGAGCGGGAGCAACGCCGACATCGGCCGGGAGATGCTCGACGCCGCCCGACTCGCCGTCGACCAGGCGAACGCCTCGGGCGACCACCCGGGCCTCCGCTTCGAGGTCGTCGAGGCCGACGACCAGGGCGCGGAGGCGCGCGCCGCGACGGCGGCCCAGACCGCGATCGACGACGGCGACGTCGTCGCGGTGGTCGGCCCGGCGTCGTACGAGACGGTGCTGGCGGCCGGCCCCCGGTACAGCGGGGCCGGTCTCGCCTTCGTGGTCCACTCCGTCACCGAGGCGGAGCTCGCCGGGCAGGGCTTCGTCACCCTGCTGCGCGCGGTGCCGGACGACCGGCAGTCGGGCACCGCGATCGGCGAGTTCCTCGCCCGGCACCCGGCCGTCTTCGGCGTGACCGTGATCGACAACGAGACCTCGTACGGCGTGGCGGTGGCCAACGAGGTGCAGGCGGTCCTGGTGAGCGACGACACCCACTACCTGGAGAGCCGGCAGTCCGTCGCGAGCGACGAGACCGACCTCGAAGGACTCGCCCGGGAGATCACGGACTCCGACGCGGACACCGTGGCGTTCCTCGGCGAGGTCGACCAGGCGAGCGCGCTGGCCACCTCGCTCGACGCGGCGGACTTCGTCGGGCCCCGGATCACCGGGAACCGGGTACTGGACCAGGGCTTCCTCGACCGGGCGGGACAGTCGGCGGAAGGATGGTTCCTCGCCTCCTTCGTGGTGGATCCGTTCACCGACGACGCCACGACGGAGTTCGCCGGCCGCTTCGACGAGGCGTACGGCCGGCAGCCGGGCTACTTCGCGGCGCGCGCCTACGACGTCACCAGGTTGATCACGGAGGCGGTGGCCGGCCTCGACCCCGAGGCGGTCGACCGGGACACGGTGTTCCAGGCGTTGACCCGGGCCAGCCACGAGGGCGTCACCGGCGTGATCCGCTTCGGCCGCGACGGGGAGTACGGCGGATCCGGGCCCCACCTCTACCAGGTCACCGACGGCGCGTTCGCCCCCCTCGGCCGCATCGAGGAGTACGACCCCTGACCCGTCACGCCCGCGGTGGTTCAGGGGCGTCGAGCCTGGCCCGCAGTTCGGCGGCCAGCGGCAGGGACCCGGCCTCGTAGCCGGCGAGCGCCCGCCGCCAGTGGGCGCGGGCCATGGCGTGGTCCCCGAGCCGGGCCCGCAGGTCGCCGATCCCCGCGTGCGAGTGGGCCTGCGCCACGCGTTCGCCGGCCTCGACGGCGAGGGCCAGCGCCTCCTCGTGCAGGCGTAACGCCCGGGCCGGGTCGCCCGCCGCCGCGTGGGTGGCGGCCAGCGTGTTCATGGCCTCGACCATCAGCTCCGACTCGGCCACCGCGCGGGCCAGGGCGAGCGCCTCGCCGTGCAGGTCGAGCGCCCGGGCGAGTTCGCCGCGGTTCCGGTGGAGGGTGCCCAACTTGCCCAGGCACAGGGCCTCGATCTGCCGGTAGCCGGACTCGCGGGCGAGGGCCAGGCTGCGCCGCGCGTGGTCGAACGCCGCCGCCTCGTCCCCGAGCCGCGTGTGCACGTCGGCGAGGACACAGTGCGTGTTGGCCTCGACCGCCTTGTCGCCGTGGGAGGCGCAGAGTTCGAGCACGCTCTCCAGGCGGCGCCTCGCCTCGTCGAGTCGGCCGAGGGTGCGCAGCGTACGCCCCATGTTGACCAGGATCGCGCAGCGGACCCGCCAGTTGCCCGCGGCGCCGTTCAGCTCCAGCGCGCGCTCGAACTCCCGCATGGCCGCCGGCAGTTCCCCGCTGCGCAGCCGGACCCCCGCGAGGCCGTTGAGCACCGAGGCCTGGAGCGACCGGTCGCCGGCCCGCTCGTAGACGGCGAGTGCCCGCTGGAAGTGGCCGGTCGCCGCGTCGGGGTCGGCGCCCCACAGGTTCATCATCGTGCCGAGCACGCGCCGCGCGTTCGCCTCCGCGAGCTCGTCGCCGACCGTCCGGGCCGCCCGGAGCGCCCGGGTGTGCAGGGTGACCGCCTCGTCGAAGTAGCCGCCCACGCGCAGGTACAGGTGCACCGTCTCCGACAGGCGGGTGACGAACGTCGGATCGGCGTGCCGGGTGACCTCCAGCAGGTTGGCCCGTTCCGCGTCCAGCCAGCGCCGGGCGTCGTCGTGACCGGCGAACGTCAGGAGCGGCCCGTCGGGCGGCGGCACCTTCGGCCGGTGCGCGTAGTCGTGCGGCGCGAAGACGTCCATGGCGGCCGAGGCCGTGTACAGGTAGTGGCCGCGCAGCCGGTCGAGCGCCGCGGCGCGCTCGGCGGCGGGGTCGGTGGACTCGGCGAGCTCGGCGGCGTAGTCGCGCAACAGGTCGTGCCGCCGGTGCCGGCCGTCGCCGGTCTGGTCCACCAGGTGGGCGCGCAGCAGCACGTCCAGGCAGCCGCGGGTCTCCCGGAGCCCCAGCCCGGCCAGCACCGCGACAGCGTGCGCGTCGGTGTCGCGCCCGGGGTGCAGGCCGACGAGCCGGAACACCCGGGCCGCGGCGGGGTCGAGCCGCTGGTAGGACCAGGAGAACACGGAACGCACCGCCGTGTGCGGGTCGCCCTCGATGTCCAGCAGGTCCAGGGCGCCCTGCCGCTCGGCGAGTTCGCCGGTCAGCGCGGTGAGGCCGAGGGCGGGCCGCGACCTGATCAGCTCGGCGACGATCCGCAGCGCCAGCGGCAGCCGGACGCACTGGTGGACCAGCGCCTCGGCCGCCTCCGGTTCGGTCTCGACGCGGGCGCCGAGCAGCTCCCGCAGCAGGCGGCGGGCGTCCGCCGCGGGGAGCCGGTCGACGCGGACCCGGTGGGCGCCGTCCCGGGCGACGAGACCGGCCAGCGTGTCGCGGGAGGTGACGAGCGTGAAGCAGGACGGGGCGCCGGGCAGCAGCGGCCGCACCTGTTCGACGGCGTGGGCGTTGTCCAGCACGAGCAGCATCCGGCGCCCGGCGACCAGGGTGCGGAAGCGGGCGGCACGCTCGTCGAGCCCCTGGGGCAGCGCCGCGCCCTCCAGACCGAGTGACCGCAGGAACCCGGCCAGCGCGTCCTGCGGGGCGACCGGCTGGTCGGGTCCGTAGCCGCGCAGGTCGACGTAGAGCTGGCCGTCGGGGAACCTGTCCCTGGCGCGATGGGCCCAGCGCACCGCGAGCGCCGTCTTGCCGACGCCCGCGGTCCCGGACACCGCCGCGACGGCGGCCGGCGCCGACGCCAGCAGGCCGTCGAGCTCGGCCAGTTCGGCGTCGCGCCCCACGAAGTTCCGCACGTCGAGCGGGAGTTGCGCGGGGACCTCCGCGCGCCCGGGGTCCCCCCGGCGGTCGCCCGGGTCCGCCGTCCCGCCGGGCCCCAGCGGTTCGCCGTCGAGCACCCGGCGCTCCAGCTCCCGCAGTTCGGGCCCCGGCTCGACACCCAGCTCCCGCACCAGCGTCTCCCGGGCCGCGCGGTAGGCCGCCAGTGCGTCCGCCTGCCGCCCGGCCCTGGCCAGTGCCGTCATCAGCAGCGCGTGGAACCGTTCGTGCAGTGGGTGTTCACGCACCCGCTGGAACAGCTCCGCCACCACCTCCGTGTGCCGGCCGCGGGCCAACTCCGCCTCGTACAGCGTCTCCAGGGCGACGAGGCGGCGCTCGACGAGTCGATGCACCCAGTCGTCGAGGAGCGGGAGGTCGACCCCGGTGAACGGCGCCCCCCGCCATAACTCCAGCGCCGCGCGCAGCGCCGCGGCCGCGCCCGGCGGGTCCCGGCGGGCGGCGATCTCAAGAGCCTGCTCGACCGACGACTCGAACCGCTCCGCGTCCAGCTCGCCCGGCTCCACCCGCAGCCGGTAGCCGGCGGGCCCCAACGCGAGCCGGTCCGACTCCCCGAGCTTGCGGCGCAGTCGGTGCACCTGGAGCTGGAGCCGCTGCCCGCTACGGGGATCCGGCCGGTCGCCCCAGAGCGCCTCGGTGAGCACGTCCGTCGGCACCGGCCGCCCGGCGCGCGCCAACAACACGGCGAGCAGGGTGCGTTCCAGCCGCCCGCCGAGGGCCTCCGCCCGCCCGTCCCGCCGGATCGCCACGTCGCCAAGCACCTGGAACTCCACGTCCCGCGCCCTCCCCCCGCGCACCCGTCGCCCGGGGTGGCGGCTGACGGGGTGTCACGAGTCGATGCTCCCAGAGGCGAATGGCGAGAGCAAAGCGCGCGGGGCGGCCGTGGGGCTACTCGGGGGTGTCCACGGGCAGCGGGGTCCGCCGTACCGAGCTGCGGCCGCGCACGTCGTAGTCCTGGGCGAGTCCGGTGGAGTGCAGCCGGCCGATGTCGGCGTTGTCGAACGTCATCCAACCGATCTTGGCGACCTTGCCGTCGTCCCAGTTGTACCGATCCCACACGTTGACCTGGTAGTCGAGGCGGGCCTCCGGACGGCCGGTCGGTCCCGGCTCCACGGTGACCACGCCGGCGACGTCCAGTTCGGCGTGGCCCATCGCCAGGCGCCAGTTGGCGTCGTCGAACTCGAACCCCCGGGTCCCGGTGCGCACCGGGAAGGCGACGGGCCGGCCACCGCTCTCCCGGAACGCCTCCGTCGCCTCCCGCGCCCACTCCTCCCGCTTCGCCGAGACCGCCGTGTCGACCGCCCGGCCGACCACGGCCGAGTCCTGGAGCATGCTGTCGACGTCGACGTCGAGCGGGCTGCCCGAGCCGTCCAGGTAGTGGTCGAGCAGCCCGGCCGCGTCCTCGTAGCCGAGGGCCTCCGCCACCGTGCCGCCGGCCTCCAGCTCGGCCTGCAACGCGTAGTCGCGGACCAGGGGTTCGGCCACGTCGTACGCCCCCGCGCCCTCGTCGTAGCGGCGGTCCGGCGGGGCGGACAGCAGGCCGGCGTCCGTCAGGGCCTCGCGGTGCGCCGACCAGAACGAGGCCCGCGCGCCGGGGTCCATCTCGGCGAAGGCGCTCCGCAGCGCCGCCTCGCGCTCCGCCCGCACCTCGATGCCGGCGTCGCCGGCCTCGTGCGAGGCCCAGAGCGCCACCACGGTGCGCTGGGTGCGCAGTTCGCGGTCCAGCTCGGCGGCTGGCGGACGGGAGGCGGCGTCCATCAGCCGGCCGAAGTCCTCGAACCGCTCCCGCCCCAGGCCGCCGGCGTCCCGGGGCGGCAGCTCGGGATCGTCGTTGACGCCGAGGAACGCCAGGGCCCCGGCGGGCAGGCGGTCCCGGCCGCCGCCCACCGCCGGGTCGGTCAGCATGACGATGCCGTCGGCGACGCGCGCCAGGGCGTCCGCCAAGGGGGCGCCGCGCGCCGGGTCGAGCGCGAGCGGCCCGCCGGCCAGGGCGCCGAGGGCGGCGAGTTCGCGGGCGTCGAGGCGGGCGTAGAAGTCCTCCAGGTAGGCGAGTTGACCGGCGTCGAGTCGGGAGCCCGACAGCGGCCGGCCGGTGAGCGGGTCGTACAGCTGGAGCCCGATGGCCGCCAACGTCTCGGTGTGGCGGCGCAGCGCCTCGGGGTCGGGCGAGCCGGCGGCCAGTTCGCGGGAGATCTCGTCGGCGGCGAATCCGGCCATGCCGGAGGTGGTCCAGAGACCGAGCGGTCCGTCGGTCACGTCGTAGTCCAGGTCGCCGAGTTCGGCGCCGTACTCCGCCAGCCGGCGCCGGTACTGGGTGATGGCCTCGCCCACTTCCCGGGACGTCTCCCCGGCCCGGTCGACGACCGCCGTCAGATGCCGCAGCCTGATCAGCGCGGGCCGGGACAGCGCGCCGCCCGCGCCGGGGGTCGGCAACGCGTCGTCGCCGAACGCGCCGGCCTCCAGTGGGGGAGTCTCGGCGAACTCCCGGCGCGCCCGCGCCAACTGCTCGGTGAAGTAGGCGTCGAGCCCGGTCTCCCCCTCGACCAGCGCGTTCACCTCGTCGACCGCGTCCAGGGCCCGGTTCATGGCGCGGACCAGCAGGCCGGTCACGCGGTCCAGGTCGGCGCCGTTGCCCTGGAGCCCGCGCGCGGTGGCGTCGATCCGCTCGGCGCCGTCGACCACGGCCTTGCCGTCCAGCCGGGCCGCGTCCTCGCCCGCCCGGGTGGCGGCCTCCGCCAGCTCGCCCGCGTCCCCGGCCTCGGCCGCGGCCCGCGCGTACGTCGCCGCGGTGTCCGCCATGCTCTCCGGGTCGATCTCGTCGACGAACGACTCGCGCCGCCGCCACGGCGAGCGGCCGAGCGCCGCCTCGACGTCCTCGCGGGTGAAGTCGACCGTCCCGGCCACCGCGCCTCCCTGCGGGCCGCTTTCCGTGTGCGAACACAGCCTAGCCGCGGGCCCGTGGGCGGTGGCGGACACAACCTGTCCGCCACCGCTGGAAGTCTGCGGTCACCGGCATCAACCCGGCCCTCCCGGGCCACCTAACAACTTACGGAGCCACCATGTCCATCGCGACGACGACCCACCTGAACTTCCGGGGCGACGCCCGCGCGGCGCTCGACTTCTACCACTCCGTCTTCGGCGGGCGCACCGTCGCCGTCACCCAGCGGGACGCGGGGAACGTCCAGCACCCGGACGAGGCGGAGTGGGTGATGTGGGGCGAGGTGGTCGGCGACAACGGCTTCCACGTCATGGCCTACGACGTGCCCTCGCACCTGCCGTACAACCCGGGCGAGAACGCCGTGTTCGTCTCCGTGCGCGGCGACGACCCGGCCGAGATCACCGAGCTGTGGGGGAGGTTGACCGTCGGCTCGACCGTCGTGCGCCCGTTGGAGCCGGCGCGGTGGGCGCCGCTGTACGGCATGCTCAGGGACCCCTTCGGCGTCACCTGGGTCCTTGACGTGGCCGTCCCCCACGCATCGTGATGTGAAGTTACAAGCGATTCCGTTACGTTCAGCCCCCGTGCGTCGGGCCTCCGCCCGCGCTCGGGGGCTCTCACCGCTGTGACCGGCGAGGAGAAGTTCTGTCCTGAGTGTTAACAACACAGCTGGCCTGTTATAGCTTTCTGCCGCCTTCCCTCGGCAGCGAGGATTCGGACCATGACTATGGACAGAAGTGGTCGGCGCGGCCCCGAGCAGCGTCGGCAGGACATCGCCGACGTCGTTCTCTCCGCGGGCTCCGTCGCCGCCGCCGAGCTCGCCGGGCGGTTCGACGTCAGCCTCATGACGATCCATCGCGACCTCGACGAGTTGGAGCGCCGGGGGATCGTGCGCAAGCACCGCGGTGGCGTCACCGCCCAGCCGTCCGGGGTGTTCGAGAGCAACGTCGCCTACCGGTTGAAGTCGATGGGGCCCGCCAAGGACGCCATCGCCGAGCGCGCGGTCGGGCTGATCGAGCCGGGCATGGCCGTCCTGCTCGACGACTCGACCTCGGCGCTCGCGCTGGCCCGCCGGCTCGCCGGGATCACACCGCTGACCGTCGTCACCAACTTCCTCCGGATCATCAACCTGCTCGCCGGCGAGCGCGACATCCGGCTGATGGCGCTGGGCGGCGACCACGACCCGCTGCACGACTCCTTCCTCGGGGTCTCGTGCGTGGACGCGATCGAGGCGCTCAACGTCGACCTGTGCTTCGTGTCCACCTCGGCGGTGTCCGAGGGGTTCGCCTACCACCAGGAGCAGCACATCGTGTCGGTCAAGCGGGTCATGCTCCGGGCCGCGGCCCGCAACGTGCTGCTCCTGGACCACTCGAAGCTGGGCCGGGTCGCGCTGCACCGGGTGGCGCCGCTGACGGCGTTCGACCGCGTCATCGTCGACGACGGCGCGGATCCACGGGCGTTGCGTGACCTGGACGAGCGGAACGTCCCCTACGAGGTGGCGACGACCTGAGCGGCGTCGCCCCGCGGGCCGGGGCCGGGGCGGACAGAGCGTGGCGTGAGTTCGTGAATTCAAGGAGGAATTTATGAGAGCGTCGATACCGAGCATCCCCTTCGACCGCCGCCGTTTCCTGCGGCTGGCGGGCGGTGCCGCCGCCGTGACCGCGCTGCCCGCGGCGCTGACGGCCTGCGGCGGTGGGTCGTCCGGCGGCTCAGGATCGCTGCGGCTCGTCGGCGTCTCCGACCAGCAGGCGCCGCTTGACCTGCTCACCGCGGAGTACGGCGCCGCCGAGTTCGAGACCTCGTACTCCCCGACCGACCAGGTGCAGACCTCGCTGCGCACCCAGTTGGGCGCCGGCAACGCGCCGGACGTGCACGTGGTCTACCCGGGCAACGGCAGCGCGATGAGCATGGCGCAGATCGCCGAGGCCGGGCTGCTCACCGACCTGAGCGACCAGGCGTGGACCCGGAACATACCCGACAACTTCAAGCCGGCCTTCCAACTCGACGGCAGGACCTACCTCTACTCGGCCGGCGCCAGCGTGATCGGCGCGATCTACAACCGGAGCGTCTTCCAGGAGGCCGGCGTCGAACCGCCCAGCACCTGGAGCGAGTTCATCCAGGTCTGCGAGGCGGTCAGGGCCACCGGGCGGGTGCCGATCGCGCTGGGCGCGCAGACCCAGTGGGTCACCCAGCTCATCAGCTACGCGCTGGTGCCGTCCACCGTGTACGCCGGGAACCCGGACTTCGACAGCCAGCTGCGGGACGGCTCGACGAGCTTCGCCGACTCCGGCTGGGCCGACGCCTTCGAGATGTACCTGGAGCTCCGCGACCGGGGGTTCTTCAACGACAACCCCAACGGCACGACGTTCGAGCAGCAGACCGCCATGGTGGCCACCGGCGACGCCGCGATGGCCGTCCAGGTCTCGGCGGTGCTGCCGGACTTCCGCGCCGCCGCCGCGAACCCCGACGATCTGTCGATGTTCCCGGTGCCCGGCGCGGACGCCGCCGACGACGTGTGGATCCCGGCCGGTGTCGTGGTCGGGCTCGGCGTCAGCGCGGGCAGCCGCAACCAGGCGGCGGCCCTGGAGTTCGTCGAGTTCCTCGGCGAACAGCGCAACATCAACGCCTGGGCCGAGGCCATCGCCTGCGTGCCGCTGGTGCGCGACGCCGAGTCCCGCGTCGACCCGGTGCTCGAACCGTTCCTGCCGTTCCTGGACGGCGACCGCGCGGTCCCCTTCATGGACCAGGCGTGGCCCAACGCCGAGGTCCAGCCCGCCCACTTCGCGGTGGTGCAGGAACTGCTCGGCGACCGGATCACGGTCGCCGAGGCGCTGAACCGGCTGGACGAGACCTACCGGCAGGAGTAGGCCATGCCCACGACGTTCTCTACGCATCCGCCAACCCGGCGGCGAGGGCGGGCGTTCGGCGGGTCGCCACGGCGGGGCGGCTTCCTGACCCCGCCGTGGTGGTTCGCCGCGCCTGCCCTGCTGGTGTACGCCCTGGTGGTGCTGTACCCGAGCCTCAGCGGCATGGTCTACGCCTTCACCGACTGGAGCGGCATCGGCGACCGCTCGTTCACCGGGCTCGCCAACTTCCGGGAGCTGTTCCGGGACGACGCGGCCCGTGGCGCGCTGGGCAACACGCTGGCGCTGACCGTCGCCGTCGTCGTCGTGCAGAACGGCATCGGCCTGCTGCTCGCCCTCGGCGTGCACACCCGCATCAGGTCACGCGGCGTGCTGCGGGTGGTCTTCTTCGCGCCCGCCGTGGTCAGCCCGGTCATGGTGGCGGTGCTGTGGAAGTACGTCTACAACCCGGCGCCGGACGCCGGCCTCAACGCCGTCCTCGGCGCGCTCGGCCTCGGCGGCCTGCGGCAGGACTGGCTGGGCGACCCGTCGTTGGCCCTGTGGTCGGTGGCCGGGATGGTGGTCTGGCAGTTCGCCGGCTACTCGATGGTCATCTTCCTGGCCGGTCTCGCGGGGGTGCCCGACGAGCTGCACGAGGCCGCGATGATCGACGGCGCCGGACGCTTCCAACGCTTCCGGCACGTCACCTGGCCACTGCTCGCGCCCGCGCTCACCATCAACGTCATGCTGTCGACCATCGGCGGCCTGAAGCTCTTCGACCAGGTCTACGCGGCGACCAGCGGCGGCCCGGGACACGCCAGCGAGACGCTGTCCACAGTGCTCTTCAAGGAGGCGTTCGTCTTCGGTAACTACGGCTACAGCACGGCGATCGCGCTGGTCCTCGCGCTGTTCGTGGCGGCGGTCTCGCTCGTGCAGATCCACTACCTGCGCGGCCGGGAGGTGAGCGCGTGAGACTCCGCTACGGGTTCCGCACCTTCCTGCTGGAGATCGTGATGGTCGCCGTCGCCCTGGCGTTCCTCTTCCCGGTGTACGCGCTGATCGCCCTGTCGCTGAAGGACGAACAGGCCATCGCCGCCGAGCCGTTGGCGCCGCCGACCGAGCCGACGTTCGACAACTTCTCCCGCGCCTGGTCGCAGGCGGCGCTCGGCGAGGCGCTGCTGAACAGCACGCTCATCACGGTGCTCAGTCTGGTGGCGCTCATCGCGACCGGGTCGTTCGCGGCCTACTTCCTGGCCCGCTGCGCGTCCCGCCTCGGCTACCGGCTGTACGTGCTGTTCCTGCTCGGCATCGTGCTGCCGTTCCAACTCGGCATGATCCCGCTGTTCACGTTCTTCGACTCGATGGGCCTGTTGGGCAGCTACCAGGGGATGATCCTCTTCTACACCGGCATCCAACTGCCGTTCACGGTCTTCCTCTACACCGGGTTCATCCGGGCGCTGCCGGCGGAGTACGCGCACGCCGCGCTGATCGACGGCGCCACCCACCTCCAGGCCTTCACCCGGGTGGTGTTCCCGCTGCTGCGACCGATCACCGGCACCGTGCTGATCCTCAACGCCGTGTTCGTCTGGAACGACTTCTTCACCCCGCTGCTGTACCTGGGCGGGTCGGCGCGCGAGACGGTGCCGGTGCGGGTCTTCGCCTTCGTCGGCCAGTACGTCTCCGACTACGGTCTGGTCTTCGCCGGGCTCGTGCTGGCGTCACTCCCGATCATCGCCGCCTTCCTGTTCCTCCAGCGGTACGTGATCAGGGGCTTCGCCAGCGGCATGAAGGGCTGAGGAGGTCGGCGGGGCGGCGGCTAGGGAGCCGCCGCCTCCTGCCAGCCCTCGCCGCAACTGCCGCCGTCGGCCGCCTCGGTCACGGTGACCTCGTCCCCCTCCGGCGTGAGCAGCGGGTTGTAGAAGCGCGCTATCTCGGTGCTCGACCGCGGCACGTAGTGGAAGATCAGCGAGCGCCGGAAGCGGTCGGTCGTGTGGTTCGGTCCCGAGCCGTGGACCAGGCTGCCGTGGAAGAAGAGCACGTCGCCGGCGCGCATCTCGGTCTGGACCTCCGGCATCCCCGGGGGCAGTTCGACCCCCTGCGTGGTGAAGGACTCCGAGCGGTCGGCCTCCTTGGGGCACTCCAGCTCGTACCGGTGTGATCCGGGCGCCACCCGGAGCGCGCCGTTGGCCGCGTCGCAGTCGTCCACCGCGATCCAGGCGGCGAGACAGGTCTCGGGGTGGGCCCGCAGGAACAGGTTGTCCTGGTGCAGCGCCTGGCCCCGGGCGGTGGGCGGCTTGAAGTAGAACATCGACTGGGCGCCGAGCGGCGGGCCGATCAGCTCCGCCACCCGCGACAGGATCCGCGGGTCGAGCATCCAGCGCCTGGCGAGCCGCCCCGCCGCCCGGTCGACGTGCCGGTGCGGATGGACGAAGCGCGGGTAGCGGGCCAGCACGTCGTCCTCGGGCACGTGGTCGTCGTGTCCCATGGACCGGTCCCGCTCGACCTGTGCCATGAAGACGTCGCGGATTTCCTCGATCTCGGCCGACTTCAGGAGCGCGCGTTCCAGGACCACCCCGGTGCGCGCGTACTCGTCGGCGAGCCCGGTTCCGGGCTCACGCACGATGGTTGGCATACCAGCGATTCTGCGGCGGGGCCCGCGCCACGGGTATGGCAGAACGCGGCGCACCCATGGAAGATTCTGCTGTGCACGGCCAACGACCGCGTGCCGAGTCACGCAGCCCGGTGATCGACCAGCTGGAGGGCGGCCGACTGCGCGAAGGGCCCGAGTACGCCACCTTCCGCAGCCGCGGGACGACCGACTGGCTGCTGATCCACACCGTCGCCGGCGCCGGGCAGTTGACCGGGGTGGACGGGAGCCTGCGCACCGCGGTCGGCGACGCGGTCCTGCTGCGCCCCGGCGTGCTCCACGACTACCGGACGGCGCCCGACGAGCCGTGCTGGGAGATCGTCTTCTCGCACTTCCACCCCAGGCGCGCCTGGCTGCCGCTGCTCGACTGGCCCCAGCCGGTCACCGGCGTCGGCCGGGTCCGCACCAGCGGCGAGGCGCACCGGCGCGTCGCCGCCACGCTGACGCGCGCCGCCCATGTCGGCGCAGGCACGCTGCGGCAGGCCACCGCGTTCGCGATGAACGCGCTGGAGGAGGCGCTGCTCTGGTGCGACACGCAGAACCCGCTGACCGCCCGCATGGACGAGCGGCTGCTGCGCGTCATCGACCACGTGGACGCCCATCTGGCCGAGCCGTTGACCGTCGACCGGCTGGCGGCGAGCGTGCACCTCTCGCCCTCCCGGCTGACCCGCCTGTTCGCCGAGCACCTGGGCACCACCCCGCAGCGCTATGTGGAGCGGCAGCGGATGACCCTCGCGAAGCAGCTCCTCGACCTCACCAACCGGCCGGTGGCCGCGATCGCGCGCGAGCTGGGGTGGCGCGATCCCCTCTACTTCTCCCAACGCTTCCGACGGTTCACCGGGATGAGCCCGACGGCCTACCGGCGACGGCGGTGAGGGCGCGCGGGATTGACGCACTCCGCAACTGGCACTAGCGTGGTTGCAGTTCGGTCGGTGGTGCGCCGCCGGGGAAGGGGTCGTGGTGAGCGTCAGCAGCAGGAGCGCGGTGGCGATCCACGCGCTCACGATGCTGGCGCGCTGGCGGGATCGCACGCTGACCTCCGGTGGGATCGCGGACAGCCTGGCGAGCAACCCGGTCCTGGTGCGGCGGATCCTGGGCAACCTGCGGGACGCCGGCCTGGTCCGGTCCATCGAGGGGCGCCACGGGGGCTGGCAACTGGCCCGCCCCGCGCGGGAGATCACGCTGTACGACGCGTACGCCGCCGTCGAGGCGGGCCCGGTGCTGTCCCGGCATCCGCATCCGCCGAGCGAGGCGTGCGAGGTGGGGCGCAACATGCAACACCTGCTCGCCGTCGAGTTCGAAGCGGCGGAGCGGGCCATGGAGGAGCGGCTCGGCCGGACGACGATCGCCCAACTGGCCGGGCGGGTGCTCGACATCGAGCGCGAGGCCGCGCGGCGGGGCGACTGACAGAGCGACGACGGAGGCGGGTTCCTCCGTCGTCTCCGACATCCAAAATGTAACCGTCGTGGTGGCGGTTGCGGACTTCGAAGGGGCGGATTCGCCGCATGACTTCCCCACCGACGACGAGCGAGCGGAACGACCGAGGGCTCGCCCTGCTGGCCGTGCTGATGGCGGCGATCCTCGTCACCGTCACCGCCAGCGACATGGTCAACCTGATGCTCCCGACGATCGGGGCCGAGTTCGGGGCCTCCGAGGCCGAACTCGCCTGGGTCGTCACCGGCTTCCTGCTGGTCTTCGCGGTCGGCGTCCCGCTCTACGGCCGGGTCTCCGACCGGGTCGGCCTGCGGCGGCTCTTCGCCTTCGCGCTGCTGACGTACGCCGCGGGCAGCCTGCTCTGCGCCGTCTCCCCGAACCTGCCGGCCCTGGTGGCCGGGCGGATCGTGACGGGCGTCGGCGCGGCCGCGATCCCGGTGCTCTCGGTCATCGCCGTCACCCGGCTGCTGCCGGCGGATCGGCGCGGCGTCGGCATCGGCGTGGTCTCCGCCGGCGCGGGCATCGGTACGGCCGCGGGGCCCGCGGTGGGCGGCGGGATCGGCGAGGCGTTCGGCTGGCCCGCGCTGTTCTGGATCATGCTCGGGGTCTCGCTGCTGTTGCTGCCCGCGGTCTGGCGGGTGCTGCCGGACGAGCGCCCGTCCGGCGCGGGCCCGCTCGACCTGCCCGGCGGCGTGCTCCTCGGCCTCGGCGCCGGGCTCGCCCTGTTCGGCATGACCCAGGCGCAGGTCTCCGGCTTCGCCGCGCCCTCGTCCTGGGGCAGTCTGCTGATCGCCGGCGCGGCGCTCGCGCTCTTCTGGCGACGCACCGTCAGTATCGACCAACCCTTCGTGCCGCCCGCCCTGTTCGCCAACCGGGTCTATCGGACCGGCCTGCTCGTCGCCTTCCTGGCCATGACGGTCAACCTGGGCGGCCTGGTGTTCGTCCCGCTGTTGGTCATCGAGGTCAACGGCCTCGACCCGGGGGAGGGCGCGCTGGTCATGATCCCGGCCGGGGCCGCCGTCGCGCTGTGCTCGCCCCTGATCGGCCGGCTCGCCGACCGGGCCGCCCCCCGGCCCCTGGTGCTGGCCGGGCTCGCCCTGATGGGGCTGTCCGCCCTGTGGCTCTCGGCCCTCACCGACGGCTCCTCGGTGCTCCCGGCCGGCGCCGGGATCCTCGGGATCGGCATCGGCTTCATGCTCGTGATGACCACCGTCATCGGCGCCGCGGCCCGCGAGCTGCCGGCCGAGCGGGCGGGCGTCGGCCTCGGCATCCTGCAGGGCGCCCAGTTCCTGGGGGCCGGCACCGGGCCCGCCGTGTTCGGCGTGCTGGCGTCCGCCAGGGCGAGCGGTGGCGGCGGCGCCCTCAACCCCCTCTACTCCGGCGAGGACGGCGCCGCCTACTCCGACGTCTTCCTCGCCATGGCCGCGGTCGTCGCCGGCACGTTGGTCGTCGCCGCCCGGATGCGTCCCGCCGCTCAGCCGGAGGAGGGCCGACGCAGCCCCGCGACGAGGATCCCGACCAGGCGACGGGCGTCGTAACGGGGGTCGTCGCCGGCGCCCGCGCAGAGGTTGCCGACGCCGCGCATCAGCTCGTAGGCGCCCGGGGCGGAGCGGATCTCCGCCGAGCCGGTGGCGGCGTCGAGGAGTTCGGCGCACACCGGGACCAGTCGTTCGAGGAAATAGGAGTGCAGCGGGGCGAACCGGTCGTCCTCGGACTGGAGGACGGTGGCGAGGCCGTGCTTGGTGACCAGGAAGTCGACGAAGAGGTCGATCCACCGGCCGAGCGCCGCGTAGGGGCTCGGGCCGTCGGCCAGCAGGGCAGGCCCTGCCTCGGCGAGCGCCTCGACCTGGTGCCGGTAGACGGCGACGATGAGGTCCGCCCGCGTCGGGAAGTGGCGGTAGATGGTGGCCGTCCCGACGCCGGCCCGGGCCGCGATCGCGCGGACCGGGGCGTCGACACCCGACGTGACGAAGACCGCGGCGGCCGCGTCCAGCAGGGCCTCCTGGTTGCGGCGGGCGTCCGCCCGCCTGGGCCTCGTCGCCCGCTCCACGCCGCGCTCGCCGCCGTTCACCGCACCGTCTCCCTCGTCGCCGTGCCACCACGACGTTGCTAACCGGGACAGTGTCCCGTATCTTCGAAAACGGGACAGCGTCCCGTTTCCCTCATGGTGGCAGATCGGCCGCCGAACGGCCAGCAGAAAGGCATGCTTATGACCACAACGGCAGGGGTCGCGACGGACGTCGTCGGCACCGCGCCCGCCCCGGTCGTCTCGGTGAGGCCGGTGACGCTGGAGGCGCCCGGCCGTGGCGAGGAGCTGCGGGCCAGGGTCTCCGCCCCGACCACCGGCGACGAACTGCCGGTCGTCCTCCTCTCGCACGGCTTCGGCTCGTCGCTCGACGGCTACGGCCCGCTGGCCGACTTCTGGGCCGCCCACGGCCTGGTGGTGGTCCAGCCCACCCACCTCGACTCACGGACGGTGGGCCTCGCACCTGACGACCCCCGCACCCCCGACATCTGGCGCGTCCGCGTCGACGACCTGAGGCGCGCCCTCGACCAGCTCGACACGGTGGAAGCCGCCGTGCCCGGTCTCGGCGGCCACCTCGACCGGAGCAGGGTCGCCGTGGCCGGCCACTCCTACGGCGCGCAGACCGCCGGCAGCCTGCTCGGTCAGCGCGTTCTCGACCCGGCGGGCACGCCGGGCGACGACCTCTCGGACCCGCGGATCAGGGCCGGCGTGCTGCTCGCCGCGGCTGGCACCGGCGGAGCCGCCCTGTCCCCGTTCGCGGCCGAGCACTTCCCGTTCATGAACCCGGACTTCACCACCATGACCACGCCCGCCCTCGTCGTCGCCGGCGACAAGGACGACTCCCCGTTGTCCGTCCGTGGCCCCGAGTGGTTCACCGACCCCTACCACCTGAGCCCGGGCCCCAAGAGCCTGCTCACCCTGTTCGGCGGCGAGCACTCGCTCGGCGGGATCGCCGGCTACGAGATCCGCGAGACCACCGACGAACACCCCGGGCGCCTCGCCCTGCTCCAGCGCGTCACCCTGGCCTACCTCCGCCACGCGCTGGGTGTCGGGGACGCCGACTGGACGGCGGTGCGGAGGGCGCTGGCGGAGAGCGACGCGCCGCTGGGGCGGATCGAGTCCAAGTGACCCGCCCGGCGACGCCGGGCGCGGCGCGAACGCCGGGCCGCCGTTGACCACGGCCGGGTCGAGGGTGAGCGTGGCCCCCGCTTTGTCAGGCCGTCCGCTCGGCGATGGTCGGTTCCGCGGGGCGCGCGGCCAGCAGCCGCTGCCGCCTGGGGCCTCCCGAGACCCGGTGCAGGCCGTACGAACCCGGCTTGCGGGCCTCGCCGGCCAGCTGCTTGATGATGCTTCGGCACACGAACTCCTTGAGCCGCGCGCCGGGCCGGCCGGCGACGTGGAACCCCAGCGCGACGTCGTACCGGTGGGCGAACTGGAAGATGCCGGCGCCCCGACCCAGGCTGACGCACTGGCCGGCGAACGCCTGGTTCAGCGGCTCAGGACGCTCGCCCGCGATCCGGCTGAGCACCGTGTCGGCGGCCCGCGCGCCCAGCGGGATCGCGGCCTGGCAGCTCATCCGCAGCGGCAGGTCGGACGGCGCCGCCGCGTCCCCGGCCGCGACGACGCGCGCGTCGTCCACGCTCGTCAACGTCTCGTCCGTGCGCAGGCGCCCCAGCGCGTCGGTGCTGAGGCCGCTGCGCGCGGCCAGGTCCGGTACGCCGAAGCCGGCGGTCCAGATCGTCACCTCGCTCGGCAGCTCACGCCCGTCGGCCAGCCGCACGGCGTCCCGCGTCACCGCGGTCACCTTCGCGCCGGGCCCTTGGAGCACGGTGACCCCGAGCTTCGCCAGCCGGCCGGCGACCGAGCGCCGGCCCCTGGCGTGCAGGTAGGGGCCGAGCACCCCGCCGCAGGCCAGGGTCACGGCGCGGCCGAGCTCCGCCAGCTCGGCCGCGGTCTCGATGCCGGTCGGACCGGCCCCGACGACGGTCACCGGGGCCGTCGCGGGCACGGCGTCCAGGACCGGCCGCAGCCGCCGCGCCTCCTCCAGGTCGGCGATCGGGTAGGCGAACTCGGCCGCGCCCGGCACGCTCGGGTCCGCGCTGCCGCTGCCCACCGCGTAGACCAGGTAGTCGTAGCCGACCGGGTCCCCGGCGGCCAACGTCACGCGGCGCCCGGCCGTGTCGATCCGGGTCACGGTGTCGACGACCAGCCGGACCCGCTCGCCCAGCACGTCCCGGTAGTCGACGACGGCGTCGTCGGACCCGCCCACCAGTTGGTGCAGGCGGATCCGATCGACGAACGTCGGGCGCGGGTTGATCAGCGTCACCGTCACGTCCTCGCGCCGCGTCAGGCGGTTGGCCGCCATGACGCCGGCGTACCCGCCGCCGATCACGACCACGTCGGTGTTCTCAGCCATGGTGTCTCCTCCGATTCGAGGTGTTCGGCCTCAAGACACCGGACGGCCGGTCGTTGTGACAGCGTGTGAGTCAGATCACCCCACAGGCGGGTGCCGGGGCGTGGCCGGTCAGGGGTGCGCGGCGCGGTAGGCGGACAGGGCCTGCTGTGCGAAGGGGCGGCGCTTGTGGAACACCTGCTGGACGCGGGGGTTCGAGCGGGGCAGCTTGGCGTTGCCCTGGAGGATGGCGCCCGGCACCTCGAAGTCGTAGACGACCTCGTCGCAGGCGTCCTCCACCTTCACGCCTGGTTTCTTCAGCGCCGCCCGGACCCCCTTGAAGCCGGTCTTGAGCTCCCCAGCCAGGTAGTCGATCTGGTCGTCCATGTCGAAGACCGCCTTGGCGCCGAGGCCGGGGTGGCCTTCGAACGGGTGGGTGAACAGTCCGGCGCGGCGCGGCGGGAACGTCCACTGCGCCAGGCCGATGCCCGGCCGCGCGGGGCCGATGTGCTGGGCCGCGTTCCGCTTCATGATGGCCTCCGGGGTGTGGTCCACCACTGCGCCGTTGAAGTTCTTCGACCGCATGGGGGTGCCCTCGGCACTGCCCTCGACCCGGTTCGGGATCACGCCGGACTCGGCCGCGAGATTCCCGACGATCCCGGCGGCCCCGTTGACCGGGTAGTCGTAGTGGTCCACCAGACGCTCCATGACGTGCAGCATCCTCTTGTCGAGGCTCTTCTTCTCCCAGTGCGCGTCCTTGGTCGTGT
Source organism: Streptomyces sp. NPDC127098 (assembly GCF_042722465.1). NCBI lineage: Bacteria > Bacillati > Actinomycetota > Actinomycetes > Kitasatosporales > Streptomycetaceae > Streptomyces > Streptomyces sp. NPDC127098. The sequence continues at coordinate 62,291 of NZ_JBHXFJ010000032.1, read as the reverse complement.
CAGCCATGATCGTCCGATCTCCTCGTATCGGTGTGTCGCTTTGTCGATTTGCCCTCCGGGTTTCCGGCGCGCGGCATCGATAACCCGACGGCCCGGCACCAGGTCGGATTATCGGGATCGCGAGTGCGCCGGTGGCCCCTATCGTCGGAGGCGTCGCCGCCCACGCCGCAGAGGATCAGGAGCGATCGATGGTTCGCCGGGAGCCCTTCCAGCACCCCCGCTTCGCGCGGGCCTACCTCGGCATCGCGGAGCGGGCCGACCGCCGGGGCGGCGCGCGGCACCGGCACCGCCTGCTCGCCGGGCTGCGCGGCCGCGTCCTGGAGGTCGGCGCCGGCCAGGGCCGCAACTTCGCCCACTACCCGCGAGAGGTGCGGGAGGTCGTCGCCGTCGAGCCCGACGACACGCTGCGCGCCGAGGCCGGCCGAACCGCCGCCGACGCGCCGGTCCCGGTGTCCGTCACCGCAGGGCACGCCGGCCGGCTGCCGGCCGCCGACGGCACCTTCGACGCCGTCGTCTGCTCGCTCGTGCTCTGCACGGTCGACGACCCGCCCGCGGCGCTCGCGGAGGCCGCCCGCGTGCTGCGCCCAGGCGGCCAGCTGCGCTTCTACGAGCACGTCCGCTCCCCGCGCCGCTGGGCCGCGCTCCTCCAGGACGCCGTCACCCCGGTGTGGCGGCTGGCCGCCGGTGGCTGCCACCCGAACCGCGACACCGAGGCCGCGATCCGCGCCGCCGGCTTCACCGTCGACCGGGTCGACCGCCTCACCTTCGCCTTCTCGCCGCTCTCCCCGCGCCTCAGCCACGTCATCGGCGCCGCCACCCGCCCCTGACCGGGGTGCCCGACCGCCGACCGGAACCAGGGGGGACACTGGGCAAGGCAGACCACCGCGGAGAAGACTGCACCTGTGACCACGACTGACCAACCAACCCGGACCACCGGCGCACCCGGGGCGGAGCCCACCGGCCGCCGCCGGCGCCTCGACCGGAGCACCCTCACGGCGGGCGCCACCGCGGCCGCCGGCGGACTCCTCCTGGCGGCGGCGTTCCCGCCCCTCGGCTGGTGGCCGCTGGCCGCGGTCGGGCCCGCGCTGCTGCTGGTGGTCCTCCGGCGGCGCCGGGCCCGAGCGGCCTTCGCCCTCGGCACCGTGTTCGGGCTGGCGTTCTTCGGCCCCCACCTGGTGTGGCTGACCAACCTCGGCCCACTGCCCTGGGCGGCCCTCACCGTCATCCAGGCCCTGCTGCTCGGCGGGCTCAGCTGCGCGGTGCCCGTGCTGACCCGACTGCCGGCCTGGCCGCTGTGGGCGGCCGCCTGGTGGGTGGCGGTCGAGGCCCTCAGGTCCCGCGTGCCGCTCGGCGGCTTCCCCTGGGGGCGGCTCGCCTTCAGCCAGGCCGACGCCCCCACCCTCGGGTGGGCCGCGATCGGCGGCGCCCCGGCCGTCAGCGCGGTCGTCGCGCTCGCCGCCGCCTGCCTGGCCGCCGTCCTCACCACGCTCCCGCCCGCGGCCCCCTCCGCGACCCGGCGCGGCCGCGCCGTCGCCGCGACCGGCCTGCTGGCCGCGCTCGCCGGCTGCGCCGCCGGCGCCGCGTTCCTGCCGGCCGCCGCCAGGAGCGGGGACGAGCAGGCCACGGTCGCCGTCGTGCAGGGCAACGTGCCGCGCGGGCGCACCCTGGAGGAGCAGGCCAGGGTCCGGCAGGTCGCCGAGAACCACGTCGCCGCCACCCGCGAGCTGGCCGCCGACATCCAGGCCGGCCGGGCACCCCAGCCCGACCTGGTGCTGTGGCCGGAGAACGCCACCGACCGCGACCCGCGCGAGGACCCGACGCTGCGCGGTCCCATCTCGCAGGCGGCCGCCGAGGTCGGCGCGCCCATCGTGGTCGGCGCCATCCTGGACGGCCCGGGCGACCGCATCCGCAACGCCAGCCTGCTGTGGGACCCGGAGACCGGCCCCGGGCCCTACTACACCAAGCAGCACCTCGTGCCCTTCGGCGAGTACATCCCCGCCCGCGGCCTCCTCGGCGGCTTCGGCGACCTCCAGCTCATCCCGCGCGACTTCGCCCCCGGCGAAGGGCCGGTGCGCCTGGACGTCGGGCCCGTCCGGCTGGCCTCGTCCATCTGCTACGAGGTCGCCTACGACGGCCAGGTCCGCGAGGCCGTGCGCACCGGCGCCAACCTGATCGCCGTGCCCACCAACAACGCCACCTACATGCGCGACGACAACCTCGCGGAACCCGAACAGCAGCTGGCCATGTCCCGGCTCCGGGCCGTCGAACACGACCGCTCCGTCCTGCACGCCTCGACCACCGGCATCAGCGCCGTCATCGCCCCCGACGGCTCGGTCACCGCGGCCACCGGCCCCTGGACCCGCGAGGTGCTCACCGCCACCGTGCCGCTGCGCACCGACACCACCCTCGCCACCCGGCTGGGCGCCGTCCCGGAGACGGGCATCGCCCTGGCCGCCGCGGCGGCCACGGCCCTGGGCGTGGTCCGCGCCCGCCGCGCCCGCCGCGCGGCGGCGGAGCCGGCGGCCGACTCGGCGGCGGAGCCGGCTGCCGACCCGAACGCGCCGGAGCCCGGCACGCGGCACGACTGAAGCGATGGTCGGGCCCCGCTGCGGGGAGGACGAAGGCGGGGCCCGACGGGGGGCGCAGCAGACCCTACGCCCGGACGCGGCGGAAAGCGCCGGGCGTGCGGCGGTTGTTCCCGCGGCCGTCGTGCGGCGTCAGCCGCCCGGTGGCGCGGTGGAGGCCCGCACGACCAGTTCGGTGGCCAGCTCGACCCGGGGCTGGGCCGGCACCCGGCCCCCCGCCAGAGTGAGCACCATGGTCGCGGCGGTCGCGGCCATCTCGGTCAGCGGCTGGCGGACCGTGGTCAGCGGCGGCACGGTCCACTGGGCCGGCGGCAGGTCGTCGAAGCCGACCACGCTCAGCTCGTCCGGGATGCGCAGCCCCGCCTCGGCGGCCGCGAGGTAGACGCCGAGCGCCTGGGCGTCGTTGCAGGCGAACACGGCGGTGGGCGGTTCCGGCAGCCGCAGCAGTGCCCTGGCGTGCGCGAGGCCGCCCTCGGTCGTGAAGTCCCCGGTCCTGACCAGCGCCGGATCGGCCGCGATGCCGGCGGTGTCGAGCGCGGTGCGGTAGCCGTCCAGCCGGGCTCGGCTGGCCATGGAGTGGTCGGGCCCGGTGATGACGGCGACGCGCCGGTGGCCGATCCCGAGCAGGTGCCGGGTGGCCGACAGGCCGCCGCCCCAGTTGGTGGCGCCGACCGAGGGGGAGGCGTGCGCGGGCTCCCCGCCCGGGTCGACGAGGACGAACGGGATGCCACGGCTGCGGAGTTGACCGCTCTGCGCGTCGGTCAACACGGCGAACACCGAGATGACGCCGGTCGGCCGGCGTGCCAGGACCTGCTCGACCCAGCCCTGGTCCGGGGTGTGCCGGCCCTGGAGTTCGGACAGCACCACGGCCAGCCGGTGCTCGCGTGCCACCCGCTGGACCCCGTTGATGACCTCTATCGCGTACGCGTCGCGGGTCTGCCGGAAGACGAGTTCGAGCAGTGGCGCGGGGCCCCCAGCGCGCCGCTTCTGCCGCAGGTGGCCGTGGCGGCGGATGACGTCCTCGACCCTGGCGCGGGTGTCGGGGGCGACGTCCGACCGGCCGTTGATCACCTTGGAGACCGTCGAGACGGAGACGCCCGCCCGCTCGGCGATCTCGGCGCTGGTCAGCGGCTCGGCGCGGGGGTCGCCCGCTGCGGTGCTCGACATGGCCGGGAAGTCTAGCCCGACACCTCGAAAATTTCGAAGCCTTCTCCCTCGAACCTCCCCTGGTTCCAGGGTGCTTGACGGCCCTGCGGAATGCTCCTACGGTTTCGACGCCGCTCACTACCGATTCGGCCGCCGATATTTTCGGTCGGCCGGAGCAGGGCGGTGACCGTGAATGGAAACGCTCCCATGGCCTGTCGGCCCCCCACGACAACTGGAGAGTGTCCATGCCCAAGACAACCGTGACGCGACGCCGGGCGCTGCTCGTCGCGCTCGTGGCCGCCCTGTGCGGCTCGCTGCTCGGGGTCCCCGCGGCGCGGGCCGGCGACGCCGCGCCGGCGGCCGGGCCCGGCGTCGCCGCCTGGCCGAACACGCCTGACGGCTTCGCCTCGACATCCGGCGGCACCACGGGCGGCGCGGCCGGCCCGACGGTGACCGTGACGAACTTCGCGGACCTCAACCGCTACGCCACCGCGTCCACCCCCTACGTGATCCGGGTGGCGGCGCCGATCACCGTCACGCCGTTCGGTCACGAGATCCGGGTGACCTCGAACAAGACGATCGTCGGGGTCGGGACCTCAGGCCACATCGTGAACGGCGGCTTCTTCCTCAACGGGGTCTCCAACGTCATCATCCGCAACCTCACCATCCGCGACACCCGGATGCCCGACGACGACCCCGGTGACGACGCCTACGACTACGACGGCATCCAGATGGACGGCGCCAACCGCGTGTGGATCGACCACAACCGCATCGAGCGGATGAACGACGGCCTCATCGACAGCCGCCGCGACACCACCAACCTCACCGTCTCCTGGAACATCCTCAACGAGGGCAACAAGTCCTTCGGGATCGGCTGGACGGAGAACGTCACCGCGCGCATCACGATCCACCACAACTGGATCCGCAACACCAACTCGCGCAACCCCAGCACCGACAACGTCGCCTACGCGCACCTCTACAACAACTACATGCAGAACATCACCGGTTACGGCAACTACTCCCGCGGCCAGACCCGGATGGTCATCGAGAACGGCTACTTCCAGAACGTCAAGGACCCCTACTACCGGGACTCCACCGCCACCCTCACCCAGACCGGCTCCATCCTGACCGGCACCACCGGCCGCCAGGAGGCCGGCGGCACCACCTTCAACCCCCGCGACTTCTACTCCTACACCCTCGACCCCGCCAGCCAGGTCCCCACCGTCGTCGGCCAGGGCGCGGGACCCCGGCCCGACATCGGTAACTGAGGCACCGGGGCCGGGCGCGCCCACCACACCCCCGACGCGTGCCCGGTCCCGGCAGACTGGGGGCATGAACGAGTCGTCGCTGCCCGGGGGTTTCGTCAACGACGTCGTCCGCGTCGGGGACACCGTGCGCCGCCCCGCGTCCGCCCGGGCGGCGTTCGTCCGTGAGCTGCTGCGGCTGTTCGAAGCCGGCGGCTGGGCGGGCGCCCCGCGCCACCTCGGCGTGGACGAGGGGGGCCGTGAGGTACTCGGCTACCTCGAGGGGCATGTCGCCTGGGAGCCGCGCCAGCCCGCCGCCGTCTCCTCTGACGAGAGCCTGCTGGCCGTCGCGCGGCTGGTGCGCGAGTTCCACGACCTGACGGCGGGCACCGCGCTCGCCGGGTCCTGGGAGGTCGTGTGCCACAACGACCTGTCGCCGAAGAACACCGTCTACCGGCCGGTCGACGGCGCGCTGCGGCCGGTGGCCTTCATCGACTGGGACCTCGCGGCGCCGGGCGCCCGGGTCCACGACGTCGCCCACGTCTGCTGGCAGTACCTCGGCCTCGGCCCCTCGGTGGCCGACGTCGCGGAGGCGAGCCGGCGGCTGCGGCTGGTCGCCGACGGCTACGGCCTGGCGGACCGCGGGGATCTGGTGGCGACGGTGCTGTGGTGGCAGGACCGGTGCTGGCGCGGCATCGAGGCCCAGGCCGAGGCGGGCGACCCCGCGATGGTCCGGCTGCGCGACAGCGGGGTCGTCGAGGAGGTGCGGGCGGCGTACCACTGGGTCTCCGCCCACCGCGACGGCCTGGAGCGCGCGCTGCGCTGAGCGGGCCGGCCCGGGGGGCGGTCGGAAGAATCTTGCCGGTGGCTATGGACCGGACGGGATGCCCGTGGCTATGTTCTAGACATGCCTGGACAGGTACACAAGCATCAGCGCATCGCGCGCGTCCTCGCCGACGAGATCCGCGCCGGGGTCCACTCCGACGGCAGCAGGCTGCCGGGGGAGCACGCGCTCAGGGAGCGGTTCGGGGTCAGCAGGACCACGCTGCGGCAGGCCCTGAAGGTCCTCGGCGACGAGGGGCTGATCTCCACTCACGCCGGCATCGGCTCGTTCGTCACCTTCGACGGTACGCCCCTGGACGGGCGGCGCGGCTGGACCCAGGCGCTGGCCGAGCAGGGCGTGCGGCTGACCACCGAGATCCACCGGTTCGAGACGGTCGCCGACCCGGCGCTGGCCGCCGAGCTCGGCGTCGACTCGGACGTCTTCGTCGCGCTCGACCGGGTCAGGCGGCTCCCCGACGGGCAGGGCGTCTCGCTGGAGCGCAGCCGCGTCCCGGCCACCGGGGACCTCGCCGAGCTGCCCCGGCGCGGCCTGGCGGACGGCTCGCTCAACACGGCGCTCGTCGCCGCCGGCCGGATCACCGCCTCGGGCGAGGGCCTGGTGTCGGTCCGGGCGATCGACGCCGGGGAGGCGGCCGTGCTGCACCGCTCGCCCGGCGAGCCCTTCCTCCAACTGGCCAAGGTCAACCGCGCCGCCGACGGCTCGGTCGTCGAGCGGATCACCAGCCTCCTCGACCCCGCCAGGTTCCAGCTGCGGATACGTTCCCACGAAGGAGATCCCCGGTGACCGCCCCGTCCCAACTCGACCGCGCGCTCGGCGCCTCCTACGGACTCGCCCTCGGTGACGCGCTCGGCATGCCGACCCAGTCGATGTCGCGGGAGCAGGTCCGCCGCGTGTACGGCACGATCTCCGGCTTCCGCGACTCCGCGCCCGACAACCCGATCAGCGCGGGCATGGCGGCCGGCTCCGTCACCGACGACACCGAACAGGCCGTGCTCGTCGGCCGGCTCCTCGTCGAGGGGCTCGGCCGGATCGACCCGCTGCGCCTGGCCCGGGAACTCCTCGACTGGGAGAAGGAGATGAAGGCCAAGGGGTCGCTCGACCTGCTCGGCCCCTCCACCAAGGCGGCCCTGGACGCCGTCGCCCGTGGCGTGCCGCCGGCGGAGGCCGGCAGGTTCGGCACCACCAACGGGGCCGCCATGCGCGTCACCCCGGTCGGCGTCGCCTTCCCCGCCGAGCCGCTCGAACCGTTCCTCGACCGGGTCGTGGAGTCCTGCCAGGTCACCCACGACACGACGATCGGGATCGCGGGCGCGGCGGCCGTCGCCGCCGCCGTCAGCACCGGCGTCGCCGGCGGCACCCTCGACGAGGCGGTGCGCGCCGCCGTCGCCGCCGCCCGGGCCGGGGCCAGGCGCGGGCACTGGATCGCCGGCGCCGACGTCGCGGCCCGCATCGAGTGGGCCTGGCAGCTGGTCGGCGGGCAGTCCGAGGAGCGGTCCTTGGAGCTGATCTCCACCCTGGTGGGCACCAGCGTCGCCACCCAGGAGTCCGTCCCCGCGGCGTTCGCCGTCCTCGCCCTGGCCGAAGGCGACCCGTGGCGCGCCGCCGTGCTCGCCGCCAACCTCGGCGGCGACACCGACACCATCGGCGCCGTCGCCGGCGCGATCGCCGGCTCCGTCGCCGGACTCTCCGCCCTGCCCACCGACGCCGTGCGCACCCTGCGCGACGTCAACTCCCTCGACCTCGAACCCCTGACCGCCCGGCTGATCGCCCTGCGCTGACGCGCCGCCGACCCGCCGCCCACCACCCCCGTCCCATCGCACCACCGAAGGAGGCACCGAAGATGAGCGTTTCGAAGACGAACGATCGCGTCGGCGCCGTTGAAACCCGCGGCATCGAGCCGGTCCCCGACCACGAACGGCACGGCCACGCGGGACAGATGTTCTGGACCTGGTTCGCCGCCAACATCAGCATCCTCGGCCTTCCGCTCGGCGCCACCCTGGTCGCCTTCCGGGGGCTCAACATCTGGCAGGCGGTACTCGTCGCCCTCGTCGGCTCCTTCGGCTCCTTCGCGCTGGTCGGCGCGCTCAGCCTGGCGGGCAAGAAGGGCGGCGCCCCGGCGCTCACCCTCTCCCGGGCCGTCTTCGGGCAGCGCGGCAACGCGGGCCCGACGCTGGTCAGCTGGCTGAGCCGGATCGGCTGGGAGATCATCTCCACCACCACCGCGGCCTACGCCCTGCTCGCCATGCTCGACATCGCGTTCGGCCTGGACCGCGACACCGTGCTCACGCTGCTCTGCCTGCTGGTCTTCATCGCCTGCACGCTGCTGATCAGCGGCCTCGGGCACGCCACCATCATGTGGATCAACAAGTGGGCCACCGTCGTCTTCGGCGTCCTCAACCTGATCGTGATGGGCTTCCTGGTCGCGACGGTCGACTGGAGCCGCGTCCTGGACGCGCCGGCCGGCGCCACCAGCGGCGTGATAGCGGGCATCGGCTTCGTCGCCGCCGGCACCGGCATCGGCTGGGCCAACGCGGGCGCGGACTACGCCCGTTACCTGCCGAAGGAGATCCCCGGCAGCCGGCTGGTCGTGGCCTCCGCGTTCGGCGCCGGCATCCCGCTGCTCCTGCTGATCTCGCTCGGCTCCCTGCTGACGGCCGGCGACGACACGCTCGCCACCTCCTCCGACCCGGTCGCCGCCATCAACGAGATGCTGCCGTCCTGGATGGCCATCCCCTACCTCGTCGCGGCGTTCGGCGGGCTGCTGATGTCCAACCACCTGTCCACCTACTCCGCGGGCCTGACCATGATCACCCTCGGCCTGCGGGTGTCCCGGGTGTGGGCGGTCGCCCTCGACGTGGTGCTGATGTTCGCCGGCGGCATCTACCTGATGCTGATCGCGGACGACTTCTACGGCCCGTTCTCCACCTTCCTCACCCTCCTCGCCGTCCCCATCTCGGCGTGGATCGGCGTGGTCGCCGTCGACTCGCTGCGCGGCCGCGCCTACGACCCGGAGGCGCTGATGGACACCACCGGCGGCAGCCGCTACTGGTACACGGGCGGCTTCCGGCTGCCCGCCGTCCTGGGCTGGGCCGCCGCCATCGTGGCCGGGCTGCTCTTCACCGAGGCGGCCACCAGCACCGACGTGTGGTTCGCCGGCCCGTTCGCCGACACCTGGGCCGGCACCAACGGCCTCGGCTGGGCGATCGCGATGGCCACCGGTGCCGCCGTCTACGCGCTGGCCGGCCGGGCCGCCGGGCCCGACGCCGAGGCCACCCCGGCGCCCGCCCTCCAGGGAGCCGGCCGATGAGCCGCCGCCTGGTCCTGGTCGGGAACGTCATCGCCGACCTCGTCATCGAGATCCCGGCGCTGCCGGAGCGCGGCGGCGACGTCGTCGGCTCGCGCACCGAACTCACCGTGGGCGGCGGCTTCAACACCCTCGTCGCCGCCCGCCGGCTCGGCACCGCCGCCGTCTTCGCCGGGCCGCACGGCACCGGACCCCACGGCGACCTGGTGCGCGCGGCGCTGGCCGCCGAGGGCGTCGAGAACCTCCTGCCGGTCCGCATCGACGGCGACACCGGGTTCACCGTGGCCCTGGTCGACGGCGGCGGCGAACGCACCTTCGTCACCAGCTTCGGCGTCGAGGCGCGGCTCGCCGAGCCGGAGGTGGCGGCCGTCGCCGCCGAGATCCGCCCCGGTGACCTGGTCCAACTCTCCGGCTACGCACTGGCCTTGCCGGCCGTCGGGCCGCTGCTCGCCCGGCTCGCGACCGGGCTGCCGGCCGGCGTCACCCTCTGCCTCGACCCGGCGTCGCTGGTCGCCGACATCCCGCCGGCCGTCCTCGACCCGGTGCTCGCCCGCGCCGACTGGATCAGCGCCAACGCCCGCGAGGCGCGGCTGATGACCGGCCACGAGGACCCCGCCGCCGCGGCGGCGGCCCTCCGCGCCCGGCTCGCGCCGGGCGCCGGGGCCGTGCTCCGCGCCGGCGGCGCCGGCTGCTGGCTCGCCCTGCCGGGCGCCGAACCCCGGCATGTGCCGGGCTTCCCCGTCCACGCCGTCGACACCAACGGCGCCGGCGACGCGCACGTCGGAGCCTTCCTCGCCCGCCTCGCCCAGGGCGAGACCCCGGCCGCCGCCGCCCGCACCGCCAACGCGGCGGCCGCCTACGCCGTCACCCGCAGCGGCCCGGCCACGGCCCCGACGAGCGCGGAGCTGGCGGAGTTCCTCGCCGGGGGCGGCGCCTGACCCGACCGGGGAACGCCGTGCCGTCCAGCACGAACGACGTCTCCAGGTTCCGCAGGAAGTGCGCGCCGCCGCCGAGCGGGAACGGGAGTTCCGGACCCTGGCGTGGTTCACCGACCACGCCGACCGCGAGCGGGCCTGGGAATGGGCCGCCGAGGACGCCGCCGCGCCCCACCGCGTCAACTGGACGGCCAACCGCCGGCTGGCGGCGGAGACGGACGCGTGGCCGGCGGAAGCCGTGCGCGACGGCTGCCGCCGCGTCACCGCCCCGATGGCCGTCGTCCACGGCACCGGCGACCCACGCCCGATCACCGCCGCGGCCGCGCTCGCCGACGCCCTGCCACACGGCCGGCTCCACGCGCTGCGCGACGCCGGCCACCACCCGTGGCGCGAACGACCGACCGAGCTGCGCGCGGTCCTGCGCGCGGCGCTCGCCGCGAACGGGCACGAGCGCTGAACGCGCGGTGGTGGCTTCGGTGGTGTCTCAGGCTCCGTGGGTCCCCGGTGCGCCGTATCGGGCGAGCATGGTCAGCACCGCCTGGTCGACCGCGTGGGTGATGGCGGAGTCGTCGGGCTCCCAGCGGGCGAGCAGCATCCGCGGCCAGAACACGTAGTTGGAGATCATCCCGAGGAACTGGGTCGCCGCCATCTCCGCATCGTCAAGGCGGGCTGTACCAGCGGCGTTCTCCGCCGCCAGGTAGCGGCGGACCGATTCGAAGTAGGGCATCTTGCCGAGCTTGAACTGGGTCTCGCCGAGCTCGGGGAAGCGCGGTACCTCGGCGATGACGATGCGGAAGAGGGCAGCCATGCCGGGCTGGGTGAGAAGCGCCACGTATCGGCGTCCGATGGCCTCGAGCCCGGCACGGAGGTCCCCCGGCTCGGGGAGGGGAGCCTCCTCCTCGTCGACCTTCCAGTATTCGGTGACGATCGCCTCGAACAGGGCCGCCTTGGTGGCGAACTGCTTGAACAGCGTCGCCCTCGACACTCCGGCCGTCTCGGCGATGCGGGCCAGCGAGGTGCCGTCGTAGCCGGAGTCGAGGAACAGCCTGGTGGCCGCCTCGATGATGGACGTCCGCTTCTGCGCTGCCACGCGCCGGTGGTATTCCGAAGGCTGTGCCGTCATGCCCTCAGTATGCCCCTGGCTGCGAGGTGAGTCACTTGACTCACCTCTGGTTCCGCTCTTACCTTGAGGCAAGAGGTGAGCCACTCGGCTCACCATTAGCGTAAGCCTGGAAGGACGCACCATGGGACGCTTCGAGGGCCGGACCGTCATCGTCACGGGCGGCAGTGGGGGCATGGGCAGCAGCCATGTGCGGGGCTACCACGCCGAGGGGGCGAACGTCGTCATCGCCGGCCGCGACGACGACGCCGGCCGCGATCTCGCCGCTCAGCTCGGTCATCGGGCGCTGTCCGTTCACCTGGATGTCGCCAGCGAGGACGACTGGGCGGCGGTGGTGCGAGACGTCGAAGGCCACTTCGGGCCGATCACCGTCCTGGTGAACAACGCGGGCGTCCAGAACCCGGCGGCCCTTGTCGAGCACACCGAACTCAGCGCCTGGGAGCGCACCTTCAGCGTCAACGTCACCGGCCAGTTCCTCGGCATCAGGGCCGTGGCTCCGTCGATGCGCAGGGGCGGTGGCGGAACCATCGTCAACATCGCCTCGACCATGGCCCACGTCGGCACGGCCTTCTACGCCCCCTACACCGCCAGCAAGTGGGCCGTGCGCGGGCTGACCAGGACGGCCGCGCTGGAACTGGGGCGGGACAACATCCGGGTCAACTCCATCCACCCCGGCGTCGTCTCCACACCGCTGATCAACGAACCCACCGTCGCGGGTCAGCCGGCCATCGCCGACGTCTACTCGCCCGATCCCTTCGCCATCCCCCGCCTCGCCGAACCCGCTGAGATCACCCGCCTGTTGCTCTTCATCACCTCCCAGGACGCGTCTTTCGCCACGGGCTCGGAATTCGTCCTGGACGGGGGCCTGCTGCTCGGCCCCGCACTCCAACCCGAACCGCTCATTCCCTAGGCGCGGACGTGGTGCGGCGAGGCCGTCCGCGGGTGCACCCGGCAGTTGGTGTGCAGGTACCGCGCGGGCCCGTCCGTGAAGTCGTGGATCGCGACCGTCTGGACGTCCTCCAGGGCATGTGTCGGCGGCACCAGGAAGTGCGTCTCGCTCACCGGGAGCAGTTCGTACCTGACGCGGTCGGGTTGCTGGACGAGCTGCGCCTGCGTGGGGTCGAGGACCAGGGTCAGGTACAGCTTTCTTCCTTCGGCCGACACCTCGTAGCGGGTGCCGGGGCGCTCGTAGACGCCTTCGTACCGGGCCGGGTCGAGGTTCAGTGTCGGGTCCGGGGCGGGTGGGGCGGGGATGGTGGCCGTGCCGAGGTCGGTGAGGATCTCGTTGAACACCGCGTGGTAGAAGCTCTCTCGCGGTCCACCGTTGGTCAGCATCGTGAGGGCGGTGTGCGAGTCCGGCAGCAGCCGTAGCCGGGCGTTCTGGCCGATGGTGCTGCCGTCGCTCGCGTAGACGGTCTGGCCGTGCCAGTCGCACACGATGAGCCCGAGCGCCCATGCGGGCCCGAACAGGTACGGATCCGGGACGGGTACCCGCGACCGCGTCATCTCCCGGACGCTTTCGGCCGACACGATCCGGTTCCCGTTCGGCGCCACGCCCTCGTTGAGGAGGACGTGTGCCAGGGCGAGCACGTCCCGGGTCGTCGAGGTGATGGTGCCGCCGGCGCCGAAGGCGCGTGGCAGGTGGTCCACCGGCGTGACGACGGGGCCCTCCGCCAGGGAGCGGAGCAGGTGCCCGGTCGCGGCCCGGGCCGGGTCCACCTGCTCGTGCCGGCTGTGGGTGCTGGTGAGTCCCATCGGTGCGAAGAGGCGGTCCCGCATGACGTCGTCCCAGCGCTTGCCGTCGCGGACTTCCAGGATCCGCCCGAGGATCGCGTAGCCCAGCGCCGCGCTGTAACCGTGGGTGTGGCCGACCGGGAAGACCTGGGGCGCGTCGGCGATGTTCTCGACCATGCGTCGGAGGACGTCGTCGTCTTCGCCGGGATCGCCGTAGGTCTCCTCGATGCCGTTGGTGTGGTGCAGCAGGTGACGAGGGGTGACGGTGGCGGCTGCCTCGGGGTCGGCGACGGTGAAGCCGGGCAGGTAGGTCCGCACCGGCTCGTCCAGGTCGACACCCCCCTCGTCGACGAGCTGCATGATGGCCAGCGCGGTCCAGGTCTTGGTCATCGATCCGCACTGGTAGACGGTGTCCGTCGTCGCCGGCTCACCCGTCCGCACGTCCCGGACGCCGACCGCGAACTCGGCGAGCTCTCCCTCGTGGAGCAGCCCGATCGCGGCGCTCGGGATGCCGTACCGGGCGAGGAGTTCGGCGACCCGGGCGCGTGCCCTCGGCACGTCGAGCCTCATCGCGGGAGACCGACCGCGTTGGCGGCGTCCGCCTCGACGTACTCCGTCGTGGCGTGGGCGCCGGCGTGCGCCTCGAAGAAGTCCCGGACGGCGTCGATGGAGTCGCCGGTGATGATGTTCACCGCCCTCGCCCCGTCCCTGCTCGCGACCGCCACCTTCCAGGCGGTGCCCCTGGGGAGTTTGGCATGGGCCTTCTTCAGGCCGCTCCAGAACTTGTCCTGGTCCGAGACGGTCGATATGGCCAGCACGTGCATGGCGGCTTCCTCTCTTTCGATTCGCGGAAAAGCTAAGTTGCGTTTTTTGCCGAGTCAACTCCGGCGCCACAAAGTGCCAGGTCAGCTCCGGAATCGTTGCAACAAGCCTGCGGCGAAATGCAATTACCTCAGATGGCCCGTTGCAATGTACTGTCGATGAAGACAAGGAGGGAGGGGGTGCCGGTGCCCGGCGGCAGGCTGACCCACGAGGACCGTCAGCGGATCGCGGCGTGGCTGGCCGACGGGCTCGGCTACGCCGAGATCGGACGGCACCTCGGCCGGCCGACCTCCACGATCAGCCGCGAGGTCGCGCGCAACGGGACACCCGGTGACTACCGGGCCGCCCGCGCGCAGCGGGCCGCCGATCACCGAGCGCGCCGAAGCGGGTCGGCGCGACCGGTCGAGCCGACGACCGACCAGCGGCCGGCCGAGGCGGTGCGCGTCTTCGTCGACCAGTTCGCCACCGTGCTGGCCGCGACGGGCATGCCCCGGATGACGGCCCGGGTGTTCGTCTGTCTGCTCACCGCTGACGAAGACGGCCTGACGGCCGCCGACCTGGTCCGCCGGCTACGGGTCAGCCCGGCGTCGGTGTCCAAGTCCATCGGCTCCCTCGAAGCCATGGACCTGGTCGGTCGCCAACCGGACCCCGGCACCCGCCGCGACCGGTACGTGATCGACGAGGACGTCTGGCTCCGGGCGTGGGGGACCGACACCGGCGCACACGGCCACGTCGCGGACGCGGCGCGGCGGGGCGTCGAGATCTTCGGCGCCGACTCGCCCGCCGGCGCCCGACTCGGCGCGATGGGCGAGTTCTTCACCAGGCTCAGCGAACAGATGGGCGGCAGCGGCCTCGCCGAGGCCGGCGCGCACGACGCGCTCACCGTGCTCGCCGCGCTCGTGCACGCCGGCCGACCGCTCACCGTCAGCGCGCTGGCCGGCGCGCTCGACTGGCCCGCCGACCGGGTCACCGCCGCGCTCGACGCCATCCGGCGTCGACCGGCCATCGCTGACCCGCTGACCCTGCGGGTCGGCGCGGACGGCGCGTACACCCTCACTACGCGACCGGACCGGCTGAGCCCGGCGCAGCGCGCGGCGCTCGGTCGGCTCGACTGACAGAACCATCGTGCTCCACGCGGTAGCTGAACCAGGGGCCGTCGTTGTGCCGCCGCACCCCGCCGGCCCGGGCCGAGCGTGCGACCGTGGCGCGCGCTACCAGTCCAGCGGTCGCCCGTCGCGGTAGAAGCCGCCGGTGGGCCCGTTGTCGGGCAGTTCCACGGCCCACAGGACGCTGCGGGCGCCCTCGCTCACCGGCCGCCCCCCGGGACCCCCCATGTCGGTGGCCACCCAGCCCGGGCAGACGGCGTTGACCAGGATCCGGTCGCCCTTGAGGTCGGCCGCCAGCAGGCGGGTCGCGGCGTTCAGCGCGGCCTTGGACACCGAGTACGCCGGCGTACCGGCGCCCATGCCGGCCAGCGAACCCCCACCGCTGGAGACGTTGACGACGCGCGGGTGCGGGCTGCGGCGCAGCAGGGGCACCAGGGCCTGTGCCGTGCGCCAGGCGCCGAGGGTGTTGGTCTCCAGTGCCTGGCGCACCACGTCCAGATCGGCGCTGGCCGGCCGTTGCCACGTGTCGTAGAGGATCGCGGCGTTGTTGACCAGCACGTCGCAGCGCCCGTACTCGGCAGTCAGCCACTGTGCGAACGCGGTGACGGACTCACTGTCGGCCACGTCGAGTTGGTGGGTGACCACGCTCAGCCCGGCCTCGGCCAACGACATGGCGGCGGCCTCGCCCTTCACCGCGTCACGCGAGCCCAGCACGGCCGTGAAGCCGCGCTCCGCCAACTGGCGGACGACCTCCAGCCCAATGCCCCGGTTGGCCCCGGTGACGACGGCCACCGGCGCGTGCGCACCTGACAACACAGCCTCCTGAAAGAGTTGGCGGACAGCTCACCCGCGGGCCGGCTCAGTCCGTGGCCTTCTCCCCGAACTCCCGGATGATCTGGGATGGGTCGGTGGAGGACTTCCACCGCGTGATCTTCCCATCCCGAACGGTGCGCCACTGAGCCTTTTTCAGCCTCGGGCTGAGGGCTCGGGACGATGGTGTCCCAGTTCTCGGACACCCAGTGAAGGATGTCCTCCCCCAACTGCGGTTCTGGATGCCGGCGTCGGATGCGGCGTCGATCATGAGAGGTTCAACCGGTCAGCCGACGGCCCTGAGTTCGTCGAGCGACGCCTGCCACTCGTGGCCGCCGCCGATGGGGCGGAGGAACGCGGTCTGGCGGGCGATCCGGTCGGTGGTGCGGTCGCGCTCGATCAGGCACGCCATCAGTCGCCCTCGGCGGCCGTGCGCGTCCTCCACCAGCGTGCCCGGAGGAAAGGGGAGTTCGGTGGCCCATTCGGCCTTGGGGACGTTCACCTGACGACCGTCCGGCCGTAGATCAGCGCGTCGCAGGCGGGGCAACGCAGGCCCTCGGGGGACTGCTTCATGTCCCGGAGGGAACCGGGGTGGGGGCAACGGACCGGCGGGGCGGGCGGTTGGGGCTGCATGGACATGTGTTCTCTCTGTAGTCGCGTGACTACAAGGTTTGCCGCGTGGGTAGGCCGCTGGCCAGAGCGGAGCTGTGGCCTCTCAGACCGGCCACAAACGCACATTCGGGAAGGGGTGGCGGCCGATGGCGTCACGCAAGTCCGAGCCGGAGCAGGTGGCACCGGCCCGGCGGAAGTACATGGAGGAGTTGCTGCAACTCCGCGAGGAGTCCGGCATGTCCCTCGGGGACCTGTCGGAGGCGACGACGTACGACCGGTCGTATCTCGGCAAGTTGGAGCGTGGGGAGCGGCTCGGCGATCTGGACACGGCCAAGCGGCTCGACGAGGTCTACGGGACGCGGCGGAGTCTCCAGAACCTGTGGTCGCTGGCCAAGGACGACACGTATCTCGGGCGGTATCAGCGATACATGGCGCTGGAGAACTTGGCGCGGGTCCTCCAGGTGTATGTGCCGCAGACCATTCCCGGGCTGCTGCAGACCGAGGAGTACGCGAGGGAGCAGCTGTGGTCAATGCCGCACCGCGCGGACGAGGAGGATGGCTTTGAGGAGCAACTGGTCCTGCGCTTGAACCGACAGCGGATACTGCGCCGTGACAATTCGGCCCCGCATCTACGGGTGGTGCTCGACGAGGCTGTCTTCAGCCGGCCGTTGAAGGACCGGGACGCTTGGAAGCGGCAGTTGCAGCGCCTGCTCGACGACGCCGAGCTGCCGAACGTGACGATTCAGGTGCTTCCGTTCGAGACGGGGTTGCACTACCTCCTGGGCGGTTCCCTGACCATCATGTGGCTCCCGGACGGCACCTGTGCCGTCTACTCGGAGGGCAGCAGTTCCGGGGAGATGATCGAGGAACCGGCGGAGGTGGAACAGTACAGACTCTCCTACGATGAGGTAAGCGCACTCGCACTATCCCCGAAGGACTCCTTGGAGTTCGTCCGCGACCTGATGAAGGATGGCTAGAGACGATGCGATCCCCCCGGCTTGATCTGAGTGGCCTCACCTGGCGCAAGTCCAGCTACAGCAACGGGGGAGCCAACAACTGCGTCGAGGTTGCCGATGGCCTGCCGGGCGTGGTGCCCGTGCGGGACAGCAAGGCCGTGGCCGGTCCCGCGCTTGTGGTTTCGGCGGGCGCGTGGGCGGCCTTTGTCGCGGCCGTGAAGGGTTGACGATGCGATTCCCCAGCCCCGATCTGAGCGGTGTCACCTGGCGTAAGTCCAGCTACAGCAATGGGGGAGACAACAACTGCGTCGAGGTCGCCGACGGTCTGTCCGGCGTCGTGCCGGTGCGGGACAGCAAGGCCGTGGCCGGTCCCGCGCTTGTGGTTTCGGCGGGCGCGTGGGCAGCCTTCGTCGCGGCCGTGAAGGGCTGAACGCCCGGCCGTGACTGGCCCCGACCGGGACGACGACCGCGAGTACCGCGACGCCCTGCGGCGAGCCGACCGGGCGACGCGGTTCGGCTGGGAGGGATCGGCTGCGCGCTGGTCGCCATCGCCGGGCGTCGCGGTCGTTTACGCCGTCGTGGTCATGGACTACTAGACGGTCGGTTCCAGGACATCGGCCGGCGCCAGGGAGCGTAGGACGTCGAACTCGTTGCCCTCGGGGTCGGCCATGACGACCCACGTCTGGCCGGGGTGCCGGCCCACGTCCACCCGGGTCGCGCCGAGGTCGAGCAGCCTGCTCACCTCGTCCTCGGTGCTGCCGTCGATCGGGCTGACGTCGAGGTGGAGCCGGTTCTTCACGGCCTTGCCCTCCGGCACCCGGATGAACACCAGGGTGGGCGGCATCTGGCGGGCCCGGACCTCCTCCACGGTCGGCTCCCACGAGCCGATCTCGACCTTGCCCTCGCTCCGGTCGATCACCCTGAAGTCCAGGACCGCGCACCAGAAGGCCGCGAGGCGTTCCGGATCGTGGCAGTCGACAACCAACTCGGTGAACCTACTCGTCATGACTCCCCAAACGGTGTGAACGGGGGCTCAGCCTACCCAGAGCCTCACAGCCGCAGGCGATCGTCACCGGTCGTCCTCCACCAGGGCCCGCAGCGCCGGTCTTCGGGGTGATGTGCCTCGTGTCACACCGATCGGTGTCACGTTTCGGCCGGCCTCGGTGTCTTGGAGGCATGACGGAACACAGTCCACCAAGCAACAAGGTCGACTACGGCACGCTGCTCGGCGAGGAGGTCCGGCTGGTCGTCGACAGTGCCACGCACAGCGCCGCCCGCCAACTCGCCGGCAGGGACGACGACCCGGTGAACGTCCACACCAGCGGCCCCCGTCACGAGCGGCCGGCTACCGCACCGCGGGGAGTCACGTCGCCATGACCACCGACGAGCACGCCGAGCGGTTCACCCTGCTGCGGCCACTGCGGTTCACGATCGCCTACGAGATGCTCGGCTCGGCGACGGAGTCCGACAACGTGCTGCAGGACAGCTATCTGCGGTGGGCCGAGGTGGACCTCGCGACGGTGCGAGACACCAAGTCGTATCTGGCGCGGCTGGTGACCCGCCAGGCTCTCAACGCGTTGCGGGCGAGCGCGCGTCGGCGCGAGGACTACGTCGGTCCGTGGCTGCCCGAGCCCGTGCTGCTCGACGAGAACGACGCGGCGGCCGACGTGGTGCTGGCCGAGTCCGTGTCCATGGCGATGCTGGTGGTGCTTGAAACTCTCACACCCGACGAGCGCGTGGTGTTCGTGCTGTACGAGGTGTTCGGCTTCTCCCACAGCGACATCGCCGCCGCGGTGGGCAAACCCGTGGCGACGGTACGGCAGGCGGCGCACCGTGCCCGCAAGCACGTGCAGGCGCGGCGCAGGCGCTTCGAACCCGCCGACACCGCGACGACCGCACGGATCACCGATCAGTTCATGACCGCGGCCACCACGGGTGACATGCAAGGGCTGCTCGCGCTGCTCGCGAAGGACGCCACCCTCACAGCCGACGGCGGCGGCAAAACCCCCGCGGCACGCCAGCCGGTGGTGGGTGCGGAGCTGGTGGCGGCGCACCTCGCGAACCTCTTCCACAAGGGACGAGCCGTACCGGGCCTGCGGACCGAGATGGTGAACTGCAACAACGCGCCCGCGCTGGTCGCCTACCGCGGTGACCACCTGGGGGGCGTGTTCCTGATCGAGATCACCAACGACGAGATCACCAACATCTACGTCATCCGCAACCCGGACAAGCTCCTCACGCTGACGGTGCCACGCCGGATCGGCCGGTAGCGGGAGTCGGCCTCCCGCGGTCTTCGTCACCGCACCACGCGTGCACTCACTGTGGGTGACCTGCTGAGCGGACGGCCACCTGAAACCGACTCCGCTCTCAAACCAGCAACCAGTTCGGCAAGGAGACCACGATGCGAACTCAAACGACCAACAGCCGGCCGCGCGTGACCGGCGAGAAGCCGGCCACCGCAGGACAAGCCGACGGGAACCGGATCCGCCCCATGGCCTTCTGGTTCACCACCGTCGTCATCGTCTTCGAGTTGATCGCCGGAACGGCGTGGAACCTTCTGACGATCGACTGGGTCGAAGCCCAGTTGGACCACCTCAGATACCCGGACTACTTCGCCTACGTTCTGGGCGTGTGTCAGTTCGGTGCGGCCGTCGCGATCGCCGTTCCCGGGTTCCAGCTGATCAAGGAATGGGCGTACGCGGGTGTCCTTTTCCTTTGGGGAGGTGCCGTCGTGTCACATCTGGCACTTGGCGATGGTCCTGAGTCGTGGGGGCCGCCGCTGATGTTCCTGGCGCTCGCCGTCGCGTCGTGGACACTGAGGCCGGCCGACCGTCGACTCCAGGCGACCCGGCTCCGCCGGGACCGCCCCGCCGACGCCGGCCAGGACAGGACGGGGCGGCCGGAAACCCGTCCTCGCGCTTGGGCCGTTTCGACCGGGCTCGTCGTCGTCCTGTCCGCCGTCTCGCTCCTCACGCTGCCGGCCGCGGAGGACATCACGGACGAGTGGGCAGTCGAGCGCGGCTGGGTCGACGAACAGCGGCCGTGACCGTCTCTCGCCGACACCGGTGTCACCACGCGGTCGCAGGCATATGGCCCCCCGGCGACCCGCAGCGGCAAGAGGCTGTCGACGCCACTCGGGTCGCCGCCGGCCGCCGGCTTCGCCGCCGAGGGCCCGGGAGGCGGCGGGCGAACCACGGGCGCGTGGGGTGGGGCGGCGGCCTCGGCGGCGGAGCACCGGAAGCCCGCTCCGGCTCCTGATCCGGCCCACCGCCGCGACGTGGAGCACCGCGCCGAGCCGCGGTCTCCGGCTCGCTGAGCAACTGCTCAGGGGAGAGGTAGTCCGCGTCGCCCAGCGCCGCGTCGCTCGGCCCGGCCGACGCCGAACGCGGCGCGCGGGCTGTTCCGACACCACCCTGAGCGCCACCGCCTGCCCGGCGGAGGAACGCCCCAGACAGAGCTGGCCCAGCCGCCCGAGCGGCCGGTAGGGCCGGGCCGCGCACCGTCGGAGGACGGGCCCTAGCCGTCGACCGTGAGGACGAGCTTGCCGGTGGTGCGGTTGGTCTCGCCCAGCGCGTGGGCCTTCGCGGCCTCGGCGAGGGGGAACGTGGCCTCGACGTGGGCTCGCAGGGCGCCGGAGTCCACGAGGTCGGCGATGGCGGTCATGCCGGCGTGGTCGGCCTCGACGAGGAGCGTCTCCACCCGCACGTTCCGCTCCGCGGCCTTCGTGGCCTCCGCCTCGGGGTCGGGGCTCGGCAGCAGGGAGACGAGGACGCCGCCGGGGCGCAGGACGTCGAGGGAGCGGGTGCGGGTGTCGCCGGAGACCGTGTCGAGGACCATGTCGACGTCCCCGGTGGCCTCCCGGAAGTCGGTGGTGCGGTAGTCGATCGTCTCGTCGGCGCCGAGGGCGCGCAGGAATTCGTGCTTGGGGCCGCTCGCGGTCCCGATCACGTGGGCGCCGCGCGCCTTGGCGATCTGGACGGCGAGGTGGCCGACGCCGCCGGCCGCCGCGTGGATCAGGACCCGCTGCCCCGCGGTCACGTCGGCCGTGTCGACGATGGCCTGGTACGTGGTGAGCGCGGCCAGCGGCAGCGCGCCGGCCTGGACGTGGTCGACGGCGGCCGGCTTGTGCGCGAAGGCGCGGGCCGGCCCTGTGACGTACTCGGCGTGCGCCCCGACCCCGTACGGGTAGGGCAGCATCCCGAAGACCTCGTCGCCCGGCTTGAAGAGGGTCACGCCGTAGCCGACGGCCTCGACCACCCCGGAGACGTCCCAGCCCAGGACGCGCGGGAGGCGGTCGACGAAGCCGCGGCCCGAACGGTGCTTCCAGTCGGTGGGGTTGAGCCCGGCGGCCCGGACGGCGACCAGGAGCTCGCTGGGGCCCGGCTTCGGCCTGGGCAGCTCGACCTCCCTGAGCACCTCGGGGCTGCCCACGGTGTCCTGGCTGATGGCTCGCATGGTGGCGGTCGTGTTCGTCATGGGACCAGCCTGGTACGCCGGCGACCGCCGTACCATGGCATGAATGCCATCTTTCGACGGGATCATGCCATGGGAACTCCGCACCGGGTCGTGGTGCTCGCCCTGGACGGGGTGTACCCGTTCGAACTCGGCATCCCCAGCCGGGTCTTCGACGCGGCCGGTGGCCGCTACGAGGTCCTGACCTGCTCGATCGACGGCGGTCCTGTCCGCACCAACGCGGACTTCTCCGTCTCACCGCCGCACGGCCCCGAGGCGTTGCGGACGGCCGACACCGTCCTGCTGCCGCCCTTCGACACCGCGAGACTCACCCGGGAGCCGCCCGCCGGAGTCCGGGACGCGTTGGCGAGCCGGCCGCCGGGGACGCGGATCGTGTCCATATGCACGGGCGCCTTCGTGCTGGCCGGCGCCGGGTTGCTCGACGGCCGCCCGGCCACCACGCACTGGGCGCTCGCGGACCTCTTCCGCGCCTGGTACCCGAGGGTGCGCCTGGACCCCGACGTGCTGTTCGTCGACGACGGGGACGTGCTCACGTCGGCCGGCGCCGCCTCCGGGGTGGACGTCTGCCTGTACCTGGTGCGTCGGGACCACGGCACCGCCGTCGCCAACCGCGCGGCCCGGATCTGCGTCGCGCCGCCGTGGCGGGAGGGCGGCCAGGCCCAGTTCATCGAGCGGCCGGTCCCCGAGCCGGTCGCCAACGGCACGGCGCCCACCCGCCGGTGGGCCCTGGAGAACCTGCACGAGCCGCTGACGTTGGCGGACCTGGCGGGGCACGCGCGGATGAGTCCGCGCACCTTCGTGCGGCGCTTCAACGAGGAGGTCGGGACGAGCCCGGGCCGCTGGCTGATCCGACAGCGGGTGGACCGTGCCCGGGACCTGCTGGAGTCCACCGACCTGCCGGTGGACGACGTCGCGGCCCGGGTCGGCTTCGCCAGCGGCACCTCGCTGCGCGAGCATCTGCACGCCGCGATCGGCATCTCGCCGCTCGCCTACCGGCGTACCTTCCGCGGCGACCTGACCGCCCCGCGCTGACCGCGTCCGCCCGGGGGCGGCGTGCCAGAATGGGCCGCCGCCCGTCAGGACCCGTCGTCGTACGCCAGCACCGAGGTTTTCCGTGACCAAGTCAGCGCCTCTCGCGGCCCGGCTGGCCGCCGTGCTCCGGGACGCGGGGGTCGGCGAGGGCGAGCACCTCACCGAGGAGTGGGTGGCCGAGCGGCTCGGCGTCTCGCGGACGCCCGCGCGGCGGGCGATGGCGGCGCTGGCCGAGCGCGGGGTGCTGGTGCGGGAGGCGAACCGGGGGTTCTTCCTGCGGCGGTCCGGCGCTGAGTTGACGCGGATCGCGGGCGAGGACGCGGGGGACGCGGTGGAGGCGGCGTACCTGGCGCTCGCCAGGGACCACCTGGGCGGCGCGTTCGGCGGCGAGTTCACGGCGTCCGACCTGGAGCGCCGGTACGGGCTCAACCCGCGGCAGGGGCAGCGGCTGCTGTCCCGCATGGAGGGGGAGGGGCTGGTCAGGCGCCGCCCGGCCCGGGGCTGGGTGTTCGAGCCGGTGCTGACCACGGCGGGGGCGCACGACCAGAGCTACCGGTTCCGGATGATCGTCGAGCCGGCCGCGCTGCTGGAGCCCGGGTTCGCGGTGGACGCCGGGGAGTTGGCGGCGCACCGGGCGCGCCAGGAGGCGCTGGCGGCGGGCGGCGCCGGCGCGTTGACGCCGGCCGAGCTGTTCGAGACCAACGCGGCGTTCCACGAGACGCTGGTCGGTGGCTCGGGCAACACCTTCCTGCTGGACGCGGTCCGCCGGCAGAACCGGCTGCGGCGGCTGATCGAGTACCGCCTCCAGGGCGACGTGGCGCGCCTCGTCGAGCAGGCCAGGGAGCATCTCGCGCTGCTCGACCTGGTCGAGCGGGGACGGCTGGCCGAGGCGGCCGACTTCCTCCGGGACCACCTGGACCGGGTGCGGCGGCGCAAGATCGACGGGTAGGCCGGGAAAGCGGCCGGGGCAGGGGCTCTCGCGCGGGCAGTTGTTGTACGAATGCGCGTGCTCGTACAATCGGGCCATGAGTGCCGTGCCAGCCCCGCCGTCCACCGCCGCCCTGCGCATCAGCGGGCGCGCGTACCGCTACGTGCCGCTCGACCGGCTGCTGCCGCCCGCGGAGTTGGCGGCCGTGCCGTACGCGGTGCGGATCCTGCTGGAGAACGTGGCCCGGCGCTCGCCCGAGGCGCTGGCCGCGGTGCGGGCGCGGATCAGGGGCGAGGGGCCGCCGTGCGAGGTGCCGGTGCTGCCCAACCGGGTGATGCTGCACGACACCACCTGCCTGCCGGCGCTGGCCGACTTCGCCGCCATGCGGGACAGCGTGGCCGAACTGGGCGGCGACCCGGCCGGGTTGCGGCCGGCCGTGCCGGTGGACCTGGTCGTCGACCACTCGGTGGTCGTCGAGGAGTACGGCCACGCCGGCGCGCTGGAGCGCAACCTGCGGGTCGACTTCCGGCGCAACCACGAGCGGTACGCGTTCATCCGCTGGGCCGAGCGGGCGCTGACCGGCTTCCGGGTGGTGCCGCCCGGCACCGGGATCATCCACCAGGTCAACATGGAGTCGCTGGCCCGGGTCGTGTGGACGACGGAGGCGGCCGACGGCGGCCCGCCGCTGCTCCACCCCGACCTGCTGGTGGCCACGGACAGCCACACCCCGATGATCAACGCGCTCGGCGTGGTGGGCTGGGGCGTCGGTGGCCTGGAGGGGCAGGCCGCCATGGTCGGGGAGCCGGTGGCCATCCCCTTCCCCGAGGTGGTGGGGGTGCAGCTGACCGGCAGGCTCGCCCCCGGCGTCGGCGCGACCGACCTGGCGCTCACGCTCACCGAACTGCTGCGCGCCACCGGCGTCGTGGACCGCTTCGTGGAGTTCACCGGGGACGGCGTGGACACCCTCGGCTGGGCGGAGCGTGCCGCGGTCGCCAACATGGCCCCGGAGTACGGCGCGACCTGCGTGTTCTTCCCCTACGACGACGAGACCGCGCGCTATCTGCGGCTGAGCGGTCGCGACGCCGGGCACCGCGAGCTGGTCGACGCCTACCTCACCGCGCAGGGCCTGAAGCGGCTGCCGGGCGCGCCCGAGCCGCGGTTCGACGCCGTCATCGACCTGGACCTGGGCTCCGTCGAGCCGAGCCTGGCCGGACCCGCACTGCCCCACCAGCGGGTGCCGCTCTCGTCCGTGCCGGCCTCCTTCCACACGGCGGCCGGCGACCGGGCGGCGGCGACGACGGCGCACAGCGACCCGGTGTACGGGGAGCCGGTGCCGGCCGGGCCGGTGGCCATCGCGTCGATCACCAGCTGCACCAACACCGCCAACCCGGCGCTGATGATCCAGGCCGGGCTGCTGGCCAGGCGGGCCGCCGAGGCCGGGCTGCGGCCCAGGCCGTGGGTGAAGACCTCGCTGTCGCCCGGGTCCCGGGTGGTCGAGCGGTACCTCGCCGACGCCGGCCTGCTGGCGGCGCTGGAGAGCGTCGGGTTCCACCTGGCGGGGTTCGGCTGCATGACCTGCATCGGCAACTCGGGGCCCCTCGAACCCCGGATGGCGGAGCTGGCGGACGCCGGGCACGAGCCGGTGGCCGTGCTGTCCGGCAACCGCAACTTCGCCGGCCGGGTCAACCCGCGCGTCTCCTACTCCTACCTGGCCTCGCCGCCGCTGGTGGTGGCCTACGCGCTGGCCGGCAGCGTCCTGCGGGACCTGACCGGCGAGCCACTGGGCCACGACGCGCACGGCCGGCCGGTGTTCCTGGCCGACGTCTGGCCCAGCGACGAGGAGGTCGCCGAGGTGGTGGCGGCGTCCGTGCGGCCCGAGATGTTCCGGGAGAACACCGAGCGGCTGCGGGACGGCACCGAGCACTGGCGGCGGCTCTCCGGCCGGGACGGCGTCCGCCACGCCTGGGACCCCGACTCCACCTACCTGCGCCGGCCGCCCTACCTCACCGGCCTGGCCCGCGAAGCGGCCGGGCCGCCCGTCGTCACGTCGGCGCGGGCGCTGCTGCGGCTCGGCGACGACGTCACCACCGACCACATATCGCCGGCCGGCGCCATCCCCCGGGACAGCGCGGCCGGCCGCTGGTTGGCCGAGCGGGGCACGGCGCCGCGCGACCTCAACCAGTACGCCACCCGTCGCAGCAACCACGAGGTGATGCTGCGCGGCGCGTTCACCAACGCGGCCGTCGCCAACCTCCTGCTGCCGGAGGGCGAACGGGGCCGGGGCGGGCACGCCCGCACCGTCGACGGCGGCGCGGTCCTGCCGGTGTACGAGGCGGCCGCCGGCTACCGGGCGGCCGGCGTGCCGCTGCTGCTGTTCGCCGGGCGGAACTACGGCGCCGGGTCGAGCCGGGACTGGGCGGCCAAGGCGCAGGCGCTGCTCGGCGTGCGGGCGGTGATCGCGGAGAGCTTCGAGCGGATCCACCGGTCCAACCTGATCGGCATGGGCGTGCTGCCGATCGAGTTCGAGCCGGGCGACGGCGCCGGCCGGTACCGGCTCACCGGCGAGGAGGAGTTCGACCTGCTCGGCCTCGACGAGCCGGTGCCCGGCACCAACCCCGTCGTGCTGCGGGTGCGTCGGCCACGGGGCGGCGGCGAGACGCGGATCCCGCTCCGGCTGCGGCTCCACTCCCGGCAGGAGGTGGCGTACCTGCGGCACGGCGGCATCCTGCCGTACGTGGTGCGCAAGGCCGTCGGCTGACTCCCGCCCGGGGAGACCGGTTTACCGGTTGTCCGATCCCGGTAGGATCGGCGCATGGGTACCGAGCTGTCGAAGATCAGGATGGAGCCGCGCGAGCCGCTGGCCTCCGAGGTGTCGCGGCGCCTGATCGACTACCTGATGTCCGGCGAGGTCCAGCCGGGGGAGCGCATCCCGTCCGAGCGGCAGTTGACCGAACTGCTCGGCGTCAACCGGCCGACGGTGCGGGAGGCCATCAAGTCACTCGGCTTCCTGGGTCTTGTGGAGATCCGGCAGAGCAGCGGGACGTACTTCCGCGGGCCGGACTCCGACGTGCTGTACCGGCTGTTCGAGCTCGGGTTGGTGCTGGGCGAGCGCGGCGCGGAGGACCTGCTGCGGGCGCGGGCCGAGCTGGAGGTGGTGGTGGCCGGACTGGCCGCCACCGAACGCGACGAGGCCGGCGTCGAGCTGCTGCGGGAGCGGCTCGCCGCCATGCGGGACGCGCCCGACGCGGAGTTCGCGGAGGCCGACACCGCGTTCCACGCCGCCATCGCCGACGTCTGCGGCAACGTGGTGCTGCGCGACATGCTCAGGGGAATCCGGGCCATGATCCAGCGCGGCTGGATCCACCGCACCGTACCGACGCGCAGCCGCCGGGTCGCCTACGACGACCACGTCCCGATCTTCGAGGCCATCGAACGAGGCGACGGGGCCGCGGCGCGGCAGGCCATGGCCGACCACATGACGGGCGCGACGGAACGGCTGCGGGCCGCGCTGGCCGGCGGCGACGTCTGACGGGTGTCACGGGGGCGGAAGCCCCCGGGCGCCGCCGGCCGTCAGACGTACGTTCAGGTCGTCGTCAGGTAGAGGTGGCAGTCTTCCGGGCGGATCAGCAGGTTGATCTCGCGGGCGTCGTAGGAGATCGCGCTCTCCGCCTGGAGGGTCAGGTCGCCGACGGTGAGTTCGTACTCGAACCGGGCCCCGGTGTACGAGCGTTGGGTGATGCGGGCGCGCAGCACGTTCACGCCGGACGGGTCGCCGTCGACGTGTTCCGCCAGGGTGATCCGTTCGGACCGGAGGCCGACCGTCGCCGCGCGCCCCGCCGCCGCGCCCGCCGCGTGCGGCACCCGCAGGTGCTGGCCGCTGCCGGCGAGTTCGACCCGTACCGTCGCGCCGTCGCCCGGGTCCGTGTCGACGCGGCCGGCCAGCAGGTTGCAGCGGCCGATGAACCCGGCGACCTCCGGGGTGGCCGGCGACTCGTAGATCTCGGCCGGCGTCCCGACCTGCCGCATCCGTCCGTCCATGAAGACGGCGACGCGGTCCGAGAGCGACATCGCCTCGACCTGGTCGTGCGTCACGTAGACCGTGGTGATGCCGACCTCGCGCTGCAGCGTCTTCAGCCAGGAGCGGGCCTGGTCGCGCAGCTTGGCGTCGAGGTTGGAGAGCGGCTCGTCGAGCAGCAGCACGCCGGGCGAGTAGACGATGCCGCGGGCCAGCGCCACCCGCTGCTGCTGCCCGCCGGAGAGCTGGTGCGGGTAGCGGTCGCGCAGCGGCAGCATGTCGACCTTCGCCAGCGCGTCGTCGATCAGCTCGCGCCGCCGGTCCTTCGGCACCTTCCGCAGCTTCAGCGGCAGCGCCAGGTTGTCGGCGATCGTCATGTGCGGCCACAGCGCGTACGACTGGAAGACCAGGCCCAGGTTGCGTTCCTCGGGCGGCACGGTGCGGGAGCGGCCGTCGAAGAAGACCCGGTCGCCGACGCGGATGGTGCCGGCGTCCGGGTTCTCCAGGCCGGCCACGCACGACAGGGTCGTGGACTTGCCGCAGCCGCTCGGCCCGAGGAGGGTGAAGAACTCGCCGTCGGCGACGGTGAAGGTGATGTCCTCCAGCACGGCGTTGCCGCCGAAGGACTTGACGAGGTTCTCGACGACCAGCTCAGGCATGGGTGCGCCTTCCCTTCAGCAGGATGCCGGCCAGGCCGGCGACGACGGCGGTGACGGCGATCTGGATGGTGGCGAGCGCGGCGACCGAGCCGGTCTCGCCCTGCGTCCACAGGTCGATGGCGGTGGTGCCGATCACCTGGGACTCGGTGCCGGCCAGGAACATGGCCGGCGCGTACTCGCGGATCATCTGCGTCCAGATCAGCAGGAACGACGCCAGCATCGCCGGCACCAGCAGCCGGAGCAGGACCCGCGAGACGGTGCGCCACCAGTCGGCGCCCGCGACCCGGGCCGCGTTGTCCAGCTCCCGGCCGATCTGCAGGACCGAGGGGGAGACGGCGCCGAAGGCGGAGGGCAGCGCCCGGACGCCGAAGGCGATGATCAGCGCCAGCAGCGTGCCGCGCACCAGGTCCCCGCCGGGCGCCCAGGCGAAGGCCCAGAAGAAGCCGATGCCGATGATCAGCCCCGGGATGGCGTGCGGGGCCAGCGCGGCCGTCTCCAGCAGCCGGGCGAAGCGGAAGTCGGAGCGCCTGGCGACCAGGACCACGCAGGTGCCGACGACGGTCACGGCGACCGAGCCGATCAGCGCCACCGTGATGCTGTTGAGGATGGACTCGGTGTAGGGGCGGTAGGAGAAGATCAGCTCGAAGTTGTCGAGCGTCAGCAGCGAGAGCGGGTTCACCAGCGGCGTGAGCAGCGTGGTGAACGCCCGCAGGATCAGGGCGGTCATCGGCAGCAGCACACCGAAGGCCAGGTAGGTGCCGACGAAGGCGAAGCCGAGCCAGCGCCAGCGGCCCAGGTCGAGCAGCTGGGAGCGGTTGGCCTTGCCGCGCACCGACACGAAGCGCTGCGCCTGGGCGAGCAGCCGGGTCTGGAGCACCACGAGGCCGATGGTGGCCAGCAGGATCAGGGTTGAGGCGGCGCCCAGCAGCCCGTAGTCCGGGTTGATGGAGTTGATGCCCTCGTCGTAGAGGAAGCTGGAGAACAGCGTGATGCCGGCCGGCTCGCCCAGGATCAGCGGCACGGACAGCGTCTCCACGGCGGTGCCGAAGATCAGCAGCCCCGCGTAGAGCATGGGCGGCCGCAGCATCGGCACCACGATCGAGCGCAGGATCCGCGCCGGGCCCGCGCCCACCGTGCGGGCGGCGCTCTCCAGCGAGGTGTCCGAGGAGGCCAGCGCGTTGGCGCAGAACAGGAACGCCACCGGCACCTGCGCCACCGCCTCGACGAACGCCATGCCGTGCAGCGTGTACAGGTCCCAGGGCACGAAGCCGCCGTAGGCGCGCAGCGCGGTGCTGACGAAGCCGGCCGGGCCGTAGACCACGATCCAGCCGAAGGCCAGGACCAGCGGCGAGATGTAGATCGGCCAGCGGACGAGCTGCTCGACGAGCCGGGCCCCGGGGAAGCGGGTGCGGGTCAGGAGTATCGCCATCGGCACCGCGATGGCCAGCGCGAAGACCGTGGTCAGCAGGGCGAAGAGCAGCGTGTCGAGGACGATCCCGCCGAAGCCGGCCTCGGTGAAGAGCCGCCCGTAGTTCTCCAGCGTGAACACCCCGCCGGCGGCGTACAGCGGCTGGTCGCGCACCGACTGGGCCAGGATCGGCAGCACCGGCGCGAGCACCAGCGCGACGGTGACCAGGAACGTCAGGTAGTGGATGAGGACCTCGCGGCCGGCGCCGAGGAAGCGGCGGTAGCCGGGGACGCCGAGCTCTCCCGCGCGCGGCGGCCCCGGCGGGGCGTCGGGGGGCGCCGGACTGGTCTGGATGGCCATGGGCTCTCCGTGGAGTGTCGGGGGCGGTTCGTGGTGCGGCGGAGGGGGCGTCAGCCCATGGCCTGCTCCCAGCGGTGGAGGTAGGACTCCTGGTCCGCCTCGTCCACCGGGTCGTAGGGGTGGATGTGCACGCGGTCCGCGCCCAGCAGGCGCCGCACGTCCTGGAGGCTGTCGACGTCCGACTGCTCGACGTCCGGCCGGTAGGGCGTCAGGACGCCGGCCGCGGCCGCCGCCTGGCCCTCGGTGGAGAGCAGGAAGTCGAGGAAGAGCCGGGCCGCGTTCGGGTGCGGCGCGGTCGAGACGATCGAGGCGGCGCGGGGCACCAGGACGGTGCCCTCCTCGCAGTACGTCCAGCCGAGCAGCCCGCCGCTGCGCTTGGCGGCGGAGACGGCGGTGGCCCCGCTGATGTTGATGGAGGCGTCGTACTCGCCCGACACGACCTTCTCGACCAGGGTCCCCGAGGAGTGCTCGGCCCTGGCGAAGGGCAGCACCCGGGCCATGTTCTCCCAGCCGCCGGGGACGCTCCCGGTGTAGCCGTGGTTGGTGGCGTAGCCGAACGCGTTGGACGGGTCGTAGGCGCCGATCTTGCCGCGGAACCTGGAGGGTTCCGCCTCGCAGAGCTCGCCCAGGTGCGCGAGCCCGCGGGGGCGGCGCGCCTCGTCCAGCGTCCGCCGGTTGTAGAGGATGACGACCGGGTCGACGGAGAACGTCCAGACCCCGGGCAGGAGCTCCGCGAACTCCGGCAGCCGGCTCTTCTCGGGCGAGACGTAGTCGGCCGCGAGCTCGCGGGTGGCGTAGTCGGCCCAGTTGCCGGGCCCGTTGGAGACCAGCAGGTCGGCCGGCGAGGTGCCGATCGCCGCCTCGCTGTAGTAGCGCTCGTAGACGGCCGAGTTGCCCAGGTTGGTCGCCCGGACGTCGGTGAGCCAGGGGTAGCGGTCGGCGAACGCGTCGAAGATCGGCTGCCAGACGGTCTGCGAGGTCTGGGAGTAGATGACCAGCTTCAGCTCCCTGCGTGAGCCGTCGACCAGCGTGGCGTAGTCGGTCGGGTAGTAGCCGGGGACGGGCCGGGCGGCGGCGTCGGCGTCGGGGCCCGCGCAGCCGCCGAGCGCGCCGCCGGCGGCCACCACCGCGCCGGCCGCGGTGGCGCCACGGAGGACGGCGCGGCGCGAGGGGCCGCGGGCGGGGGCGGGTCGGGGGCCTGAGCCGGGACGAATGCGAAACATGGGGGCTCTTTCCCTATCTGGCACGACGGCGTGTCAGCGACGAACATGGATGCCAACCGGTCAACCTGTCAACCGTCTGAACCGAACGACTTCGGCGCGTGATGTCGGGTATGCGGATGTTTCGTGGGTTTCGGTGCGGGGATTTGGCTCCGAGATCTGGTTTACCGGTTGACATCTCCCGGGGTGGCCGAGGCATGCTCGCAACCCACCGTGGAAGTGAGGACCCGCCATGCCCCATCTCGTCGGCGCCCCGGAGCTGCTTCGGTTCGCCACCGCCACCACCCGGGCCCACGGCGTCCCGGCGCGGGACGCCGAACTGCTGGCGCACTCGCTGGTGACCGCCGAGCTGTGGGGCCACCCGTCCCACGGCATGCTGCGGCTGCCCTGGTACCTCGACCGGCTCGCCAACGGCGCGATGACCCCCGTCACCGAGCCCGCCGTCGTCAGCGACAACGGCGCGGTGCTGGTGCTCGACGGCCGGGACGGCATCGGTCAGGTGATCACCGACCGGGCCGTCGAGCTCGGCGTCGAGCGCGCCCGGCGCCACGGGATCAGCACGGTCGGCGTCCGGAACTCGGGGCACTTCGGCACCGCCGCCTACTTCACCCGCAAGGCGGCCGAGCGGGGCTGCGTGGCGATCCTCGGCACCAACGGCAGCCCGGCCATGGCCCCCTGGGGCGGCCGCGAGAAGCGGGTGGGCGCCAACCCGTGGTCGATCGCCGCCCCCGGCGGCCGGCACGGCGTCGTCGTGACGGACATCGCCAACACCGGGGTGGCGCGAGGCAAGATCTACCACGCCAAGGAGCGGGGCGAGCCCATCCCCGAGGGCTGGGCCGCCGACGCCGACGGGGCGCCCACCACCGACCCGCGCCGGGCCGTCGAGGGCCTGATCCTGCCGATGGGTGGCCACAAGGGCTACGCGATCGCCTTCATGTTCGACGTGCTGGCCGGGGTGCTGACCGGCAGCGGCTTCGGCACCGACGTCGTCGGCCCCTACGTGCCCGACGCGCGCAGCGGCTGCGGACACCTGCTCATCTGTCTCGACGTCAGGGCCATGGCGGATCCGGACGAGTTCGCCCGGCGGGTCGAGACGCTCGTCGAGCGGACCAAGGCCACACCGACCGCCCCCGGCGTCAGCGAGGTCTTCGTGCCGGGCGAGCCGGAGACCCGTACCGCCGAGCGGCTGCGCGTGGCGGGCGTCCGCCTCGTCGACGAGACCTGGGCCTCGCTCACCCGGATCGCCGCCGACACCGGCGTGGCCCTGCCGGCCGCCGAGGAGGTGGCGGCGTGATCGCGCTGACCGTCTCACTCCAGGTCGTCCCCGGCCACCGCGACGCCTTCCTGGCCGCCATCCGGGAGCAGGCCGAACGCTCCTTCACCGACGAGCCGGGATGCCGTTACTTCGACATCGTCTGCGACCTGACCGACGACCACCACTTCGTCTTCCACGAGCTCTACGACGACGAGGCCGCCGTCGACGCGCACCGCGCCGCGCCCCACTACCCGGCCTGGCAGCGGGCGGTCGCCGAGTACGTCGTGCCGGGCAGCCGCGTCAACACGCTGTCCCGCCTGTTGTTCCACCACTCCTGAGTGGTGCGCGGACGCCTTTCCGCTTTCCGCGTCGGCTACGGTGCGGGAATCAACCGAGGTGGGGAGAGCACGGCGATGGCAGGACTGACACGGATCGAGCGGGGCGAACCGGCGACGCCGGCCGTAGAGGTGGCCAGACGCCTTCTCGACCACCTCCTCACCTCCGGCCAGGTGCGCGCCGGCGACCGGCTGCCGCCCGAGCGACAGTTGGCCGAGACCTTCGGCGTCGGGCGCTCGGCGGTCCGCGAGGCCCTGAAGTCGCTCAGCCTGCTCGGGCTCGTCGACATCAGGCAGGGCGACGGCACCTATGTGCGCGACGCCAGCTCCGACCTGCTGCCGCAGGTGCTGGAGTGGGGCCTGCTGCTCGGCGACCAGACCGTGGACGACCTGCTGGAGGCCAGGGCCTGCGTGGAGACCGACCTGGCCGAGCTGGCCGCGGTGCGCCGCACCGACAACGACCTCGTCGCGCTCGACACCCACTTCTCCCGGATGACGGCGGCCCACGAGGACCCGGCCGCCTACCTGGAGGCCGACCTGGCCTTCCACCGGGCGCTCGCCCAGGCCGCCCACAACGTGACGCTGGCCGGACTCCAGGCCCGACTTGAGACGCTGGTCGCCGTGTGGATCAAGCAGAACATCCGCAACCCACGCGAGGGACGGCTCGCCGAACACACCGCCGTCCTGGACGCCGTGCGGGCCGGCGACCCGCGGGCGGCACGGGAGGCCATGCGGGCCCACATGGCCTCGGCCACGCGACGGCTACGGGCACGGCTGGCCGCGAACCAGTAACGGGCGGGCTGACGGCCGCGTGCCGTCAGCCGCGCGGTGTCAGCCGGTAGAGCGCCGCCCCGTGTGCCGGCAAGGCGATCCGTAGGTGGCGGCCGTCGTGGGGGGTGTCGGTGTGGGTCCACAGTTCCCGGAGCCGGTCGTCGGGGTGGGCGCCGATGTCGCCGAGGGGGACGGCGAGGTGGCGGGGCTCGTCGGCCAGCGAGAAGACGGCGGCGTAGCGGGTGTGTTCCTCGGTGTCGCGGGCGGTCCACAGGATCAGGTCGCGTTCGCGCAGCACCTCGCGGTTCTCCCGGCTGTGGAACAGGACCTGGAGTGCCTCGTCGTTGGTGAGCAGGGCGATGGTCCCGGGTGGGCTGGTGGGCAGGTCGCCGCCCATCATCAGCGGGGAGCGGGAGATCAGCCAGAGGGTCAGCAGGCTGGTCTGCTCGGGGGCGGTGAGGCCGCACATCCGGTCCTCGCCGCGTTCGGCCCGGATGCCGATGTGGCCGAGGGGCAGCATGTCGGCGTCCGCCCAGCCGTGTTCCGACTGCCAGGGTGCCCAGCGGGCCATGCGGGCGAACTGCGCCCGGACGTCGGGCCAGCGGTCCCACAGGTCGTCGCAGACCCGCCACATGGTGGCGTTGGCCCGCAGGTGGTCGAGGTGGGCGAGGGAGACGTCGGTGCCGGGGGAGAGGCTCAGCTCGATGGGCCGGCCGCTGCGGGCGATGGCCCGGGCGTAGGCGGCGATCTCCCGCTCGTGGTACGGGAAGAGCATGTCGTCGGCCTTGACGAAGTCCACGCCCCAGGCGGCGAACTGGGCGACCTGCGCGTCGTAGTACGCCTGGGCGCCGGGGTGGTTGTGGTTCAGGCCGTAGTTGTCGGAGTTCCAGGGGCAGACCGAGCCGGTGTCGGCGATCTCGTCGGCCGTGAAGTCGGTGCCGGCCACGGGCAGTCGGGCCGCGACGGCCCGGCGCGGGATGCCGCGCATGATGTGCAGGCCGAACCGCAGGCCGAGTTCGTGCACCCGGGCGGCGAGCGGACCGAACCCGGCGCCGCCGGCCGCCGAGGGGAACCGGTTGGGCGCGGGCAGTTGGCGGCCGTGGTCGTCGAGGACCAGCGGGGCGTCGGCGTTGTAGCCGTGGGCGCGGGCGGTGGGCTCGTACCACTGGATGTCCACGACCACCGTGTCCCAGCCGTGCGGCAGCAGGTGATCGCGCAGGAAGACCGCGTTGGCCAGCACCTCGTCCTCGGTGACGGTGGTGCCGTAGCAGTCCCAGCTGTTCCAGCCCATGGGCGGGCGCAGCCGACGATCGGGCAGCGGGCGTGCGGATCTGGTCATGTCCGGTCGTTTCTGTCGGGTGATGTTCGCCGGCCGGACTCTAGAGGCGCGCTGACCGATCACACAAGGGATTCGCGCGGGTCCGAGATCGCCCGGCTCTCCTACACTGAGCCGCGATGATCCCGGCGCCCGACGGCCGGCCCGGCGCGGAGAGCGGAGGAGGGGGGCACCCATGGTGGACGAGTCGTTGCCGCGCCCGCGCGCCGCGCGGAAGCCCCCGACCATCTACGAGGTCGCCGAACTGGCCGGGGTGTCCCACCAGACCGTCTCCCGATTCCTGCGCAAGGACCCCGGCATGCGCCCCGGGACGGCGGACCGGGTGGCGCGGGCCGTCGCCCAGCTGGGGTACCGGCCCAACCAGGCGGCCAGGACGATGCGCACCCGCCGCTCCAACCGGCTCACGGTCATCCTCCCCGGCTCCACCGAGCGCATGCCGACGGGGCTGCTCGGCGGCGCCGCCGCCGCGGCGCACGAGGCCGGCTACCTGCTGGACGTGGTGAGCCTGGAGGGCGACGCCGCCACCCGCGCCACCCGCCTGGAGGCGCTGCTCCAGCCGGAGAGCACGGACGGGATCCTCTCCTTCACGCCGCTCGGCGACGGCACCGAGGGGCCGGCCCTGTCGGACTTCCCGGTGCCGGTCGTCGTCGACGGCGCCTACGACGACGAGATGCGGTCGCTCGGCGTGTACGCGGACGCCTCGACCGCCGCCGACCTGCTGCGGCACCTGGCGGAGCTCGGGCACCGCCGCTTCGTGCACGTCACCGGGCACCTGGCGTGGGCGTCGGCGCGGAACCGGCGGGCGGTGTACGAGGCCACCGTCGCCGAGCTCGGGCTCGAGTCCTGCGCCGTGGTCGAGGGCGACTGGAGCACGGGGTCCGGCTGGCGGGCGGCGACCGAGGTCATCGCCGGCTCCGGCGCCACGGCCGTGTTCGCCGCCTCCGACCGGCTGGCGTTCGGCGTCATCCTCGGGCTGCGGAGCGTGGGCGTCGAGGTGCCGCGGGACGTGAGCGTCTTCGGCTGGGACGACGACGAGCTCGGCCGCTACCTGACGCCCCGGCTCACCACCGTCCGCGTGGACCAGCAGCGCCGCGGACGCGAGGCCGTCCACCAACTGCTGGCCCTGCTGCGGGGCGAACCCGCGCCCGGGCGGGCCGACGTGGCGCTGCTCAACCGCGTCATCCTGCGCGACTCCACAGGCCCCGCGCCCGCCCGCCCCGCCTGACAGCGGCCGCCTCCCCGCCCGCCGCGCGTAGTCGCGAAATCTTCGCGAAACAAGGGTACGCGGGCCTTGTGTTATCGATCACGCGCCTCTTAGAGTCCACGCCACGTTCGCGCGAACGATCCCGGTGGTGCCGCCGCGCGCCACTCCCTTCGCACGGAGAAGGCCCAGCCATGTGTGTGAACACGTCCCACCGCCGACCCGAGGGAGCGCCCGATGAGCGCGCTGGGTGAGTTCCGGTCACTCAGCCGGTCCCGCAGCCGCCGGGCCGGCCCGCCGGACGCGGAGGAGAAACGCGACAACAAGGCGGCGCTGTTCTTCCTCGCGCCCTGGCTGATCGGCCTGCTCGGCATCACCCTCGGGCCGATGATCGCCTCGCTCTACCTGGCCTTCACGGACTACAACCTGCTGCAGGACCCCGAGTTCACCGGCCTGGACAACATCCGGCGGATGCTCACCGACGACCGGCTGGCGCAGTCCCTCCAGGTCACCTTCGGCTACGTCCTCGTGTCGGTCCCGCTGCAACTGGCCGTCGCGCTCGGCCTGGCGCTGCTGCTCGACCGGGGCGTGCGCGGTCTCTCCCTCTACCGCTCGGTGCTCTACCTGCCGTCGCTGCTCGGCACCAGCGTGGCCGTCGCCGTGTTGTGGCGCCTCGTGTTCGGCGTCGACGGCCTGATGAACGCGTTCCTCGGGCTCTTCGGCATCGAGGGGCCCGGCTGGATCGCCGACCCGGACACCGCGCTCTCCACGCTGATCGTCCTGCACGTGTGGACCTTCGGGGCGCCGATGGTGATCTTCCTCGCCGGTCTCCGGCAGATCCCGCGCGAGCTGTACGAGGCCGCCGCGACCGACGGGGCGTCGAGGACCCGGCAGCTGTTCTCCATCACGCTCCCGCTGCTGAGCCCCATCATCTTCTTCAACCTGGTGCTCGGCCTGATCGGCAGCTTCCAGTCCTTCACCCAGGCGTTCATCGTGTCCAACGGGACCGGCGGGCCCAGCGACTCCACCCTCTTCTTCTCGCTCTACCTCTACCAGGAGGGCTTCACCAGCTTCCGCATGGGATACGCCTCGGCGCTCGCCTGGCTGCTGCTGATCATCGTGGGCGCCTTCACCGCGCTGAACTTCTGGGCCTCGAAGTATTGGGTTTTCTACAATGACTGACACCCTCAAGCCCAGTGCCGGGCGGCGCGTCGGCAGCGTCCTCAAGCACACCGGGCTGATAGCCGTCTGCCTGCTCATGCTCTACCCGCTGCTGTGGATGGTGGCCAGCTCGCTGCGGCCGAACGACGACATCTTCACGAGCTCGGGTCTCTTCGTCGACACCTTCGACCTCGACCACTACCCGACCGGCTGGGACGCCCTCGGCTATCCGTTCAGCACCTATCTGCTGAACTCGTTTCTCGTGGTGCTCGGTTCGGTGATCGGGAACCTCGTCTCCTGCTCCATGGCCGCCTACGCCTTCGCGCGGTTGAAGTTCCGCTGGCGGCGGTGGGCGTTCATGATCATGCTGATCTCGATCATGCTGCCGATCCACGTGCTGATCATCCCTCAGTACGTCGCCTACGCCCAACTGGGCTGGATCAACACCTACCTGCCGCTGGTCCTCCCCAAGTTCCTGGCCACGGACGCGTTCTTCATCTTCCTGATGGTCCAGTTCATCCGCGGCATACCCCGGGAGCTGGACGAGGCGGCCAGGATCGACGGCGCCGGCCACGTCCGGATATTCGGTCGGATCATGCTGCCGCTGATGGTCCCGGCCCTGGCCACCACCGCGATCTTCACCTTCATCTGGACCTGGAACGACTTCTTCAGCCAGCTGATCTTCATCACCAAGCCCGACCTGTACACGGTCCCCGTGGCCCTGCGGTCCTTCATCGACGCGCAGTCGCAGTCCGACTTCGGCGCCATGTTCGCCATGAGCGTCGTCTCCCTCGTCCCGGTGTTCCTGGTGTTCCTCTTCGGCCAGCGGTTCCTGCTCCGTGGCATCGCCACCACCGGCGGCAAGTAGCGACCCGGCCACTGGACTCGTAACCGGAACAGAGAGGAAGACCATGAGACTTCGAGTGCCACGCGCGGCGTGCGCCGCCGTCACCGCCGGACTCGTGCTCGCCGGCTGCGGCCTCGGCGCCGATCCCGTCCACCACCCCGAACTGTCCGACGGGGACGTGACGATCTCCATGAACTGGTGGGGTGCGGACGCCCGTATCCAGCAGACGATCCAGGCGATCGAGCTGTTCGAGGAGGAGTACCCCAACATCGACGTCGAGCCGGTGTACTCCGACTGGAGCGGCTACTGGGAGCGGCTCGCGACGTCCACCGCCGCCGGTGACATGCCGGACGTCAGCCAGTTCGACGCGCTCTACCTCGCCTCCTACGCCGAGCGGGGCGCCCTGCTCGACCTGGCGAGCGTCGACAACATCCTCGACCCCTCCGCCCTCCCGCCGGAGATCCTCGACTCGGGCCGGGTGGGCGGCACCCTGTACGCCGTGCCCACCGGCGCCACGACCAACGGCATCCTCATCAACACCACGCTCTTCGAACGGTACGGCGTCGACCTCCCCGACACCGACACCTGGACCTGGGACGACTTCCAGCGCGCCGCCGTGGAGGTGACCCGGGCCTCCGGCGGTGAGGCGCACGGCCTGACCCCCTTCGGCGCCGGCTCGTTCGACCTGAACGTCTGGGCCCGTCAGCACGGCGACCAACTCTTCGACGCGGAGGGCGACCTCGCCCTCGACCCCGACGTGCTCGCCGGCTTCTGGCAGCGCGAGCTCGACCTCATCGACAGCGAGGCGTCCCCCTCGGTCGCCCAGCTCAGCGAGAACGTGGGCGTCCCCCTCGACCAGGGCGACCTCGTCACCGGCCAGACGGCCATGGGCTTCATCCCCGCGGGGCAGTTCGTCGCCTACCAGTCGGCGGCCCCCGACTTCGACTACGACCTCGCCAACTGGCCGACCGACCCCGACACCGCGGACGGTTTCCAGTACCTGAAGCCCGCCATGTACTGGTCGGCGGCCTCGACCACGGAACACCCCGCCGAAGCCGCGCTGTTGATCGACTTCCTCGCCAACGACACCCGCGTCGCCGAGCTCTTCGGCCTCGACCGGGGCGAGCCGGGCAACCCCGCGTTCCGGGAGGTGGTCGAGCCCACCCTGGACGCCGCCGGCCGGGAGTCACTCGCCTTCAGCGAGGCCATGGCCCAGGAGGTCGGCGAGACCCCTCCGATCATCCCCAACGGCGCCAGCGACATCGACGCCCTGCTCAACCGCTACAACCAGCAGGTCCTCTTCGGCGAGTCGTCGCCCGAGGAGGCGGCCGAGTCGTTCCTGGCCGAACTCGGCGACTCGATCACCGCGGCCGGCTGAGGGCAGCAACCCCGGCGGACACCGCACCGGAACCGCACCACACCCCAGGGAGCACCCAGCCATGTCTCGTCCCGATGCCGCCGACGCCCGCCTGGCGGGTCTGCGGCGAAGGCTGCAGGGCCTCGCCTACGGCGGCGACTACAACCCGGAGCAGTGGCCGGCCGAGGTCTGGAGGGAGGACGTCCGGCTGATGCGGGAGGCCGGGGTGAACCTGGTCACCGTGGGCGTGTTCTCCTGGGGGCTGCTCGAACCGCGGCCGGGCGACTTCGAGTTCGGCTGGCTGGACGAGGTGATGGACCTGTTGGGTGAGGCCGGGATCGGTGTCGACCTGGCCACGCCGACCGCCGCGCCGCCGTCCTGGCTGGCCCACGAACACCCCGAGACGCTGCCGGTGGACGGCGAGGGCCGGCGGATCGCGTTCGGCGCCCGCATCCACTACTGCCCCTCGTCCCCCGTCTTCCGGTACCACGCGGCGCGGATCGCCGAGCGGCTCGCCGGGCGCTACGCCGGCCACCCGGCGCTCGCCCTGTGGCACATCGGCAACGAGTACGTCGGGTTCCCCTGCCACTGCCCGGCCTCGACGACGCACTTCCGGCGCTGGCTGGCGGACCGGTACGGCACCGTCGACGCCCTCAACGACGCCTGGGGCACCGCGTTCTGGGGACAGCGGTACGACTCCTTCGACCACGTCCCGACGCCCGCGCCGCGCTCGCGGC
The DNA here is from genome assembly GCF_042722465.1 of Streptomyces sp. NPDC127098. Taxonomy (NCBI): domain Bacteria; kingdom Bacillati; phylum Actinomycetota; class Actinomycetes; order Kitasatosporales; family Streptomycetaceae; genus Streptomyces; species Streptomyces sp. NPDC127098. The sequence goes on along the minus strand of NZ_JBHXFJ010000032.1, from coordinate 21,978 downwards.
TGCTCTCGGGACCCAACCCCGGCCAGGTGCTCGACTTCCACCGGTTCTCCGACGCCGCCGCCCTCGAGTGCTTCGCCGCCGAACGCGACATCGTCCGCCGCCACACTCCGGACCTGCCGGTCACCACCAACTTCATGGGCTCCTTCAAGAACCTGGACTACTGGCGCTGGGCTGCCGAGGAGGACGTCGCGGCCCTCGACGTCTACGCCAGGCCACACGACCCCGAGGGGCAGCTGTTCGCCGCCTACAACTTCGACCTCATGCGCTCGCTGCGCGGCGGGCGGCCGTGGCTGATGCTGGAGTCGGCCACCGGCAACAACCTCACCCCAGCGCGCAACTCCGCCCGCCCCGAGGGGCAGTTGCGGGTGCGCTCGCTCCAGGCGGTGGCCCGTGGCGCGGACTCGGTGATGTTCTTCCAGTGGCGGGCCTCCCGGGCGGGCGCCGAGCGGTTCCACTCCGCGATGGTCCCGCACGGCGGCACGGCCACCCGCACCTGGCGCGAGGTGGTCGCCCTCGGCCGGGACGTGGCGCGGCTCGCCGACCTGGCGGGCGGCGGCAAGGAGCCGGCCGAGGTGGCCGTGGTCTGGGACTGGGAGAGCTGGTGGGCGCTGGAGGGCCTCGACCACCCTTCGAACGACGTCGAGTTCAGGGCCCGGCTCCTGGACCACTACCGGCCGCTGTGGGGCGCGAACATCCCGGTCGACTTCGTCCGCCCGAGCGACGACCTCACCGGCCGCCGCCTGGTGGTGGTCCCCAACCTCTACCTGGTGGACGACGCCGGGGCCGCCAACCTCACCGCGTACGTGCGCGGCGGCGGGCACCTGCTGATGTCGTACTTCTCCGGCATCGTCGACGAGCACGACCGGGTGCGGGCCGGTGGCCACCCGGGTGCCTTCCGCGACGTCCTGGGCATCACCGTCGACGACTTCAACCCCCTGCAGCCGGGCGTGACGCTCGGCCTGGCCCTCGCGGACGACGCGGAACACGGGGAGCGCGCCGGCACCGCCACCGACTGGCAGGACGTCGTCGTGCTCGCCGGCGCCCGGGCGCTGGCCCGCTACACCGACGGTGAGTCGGGTGAGCCGCCGGCCGTCACCAGGCACCAGTTCGGCGCCGGCACCGCCACCTACCTCGGCACCTCGCCCGACCGGGAGACCATGCGCCGCCTGGTCCTGGGGGCCGCCACCGCCGCCGGCGTCACGCCCGTCCTCGACACCCCGGACGGCGTCGAGGCCGCCCGCCGCCGCGCCCCCGACGGCACCGACCACCTCTTCCTGCTCAACCACACCGCGCGGGAGGTGGAGATCGACCTCGGCCCCACCGGAGCCGGAACGGTCGACCTGCTGGCCGCCGCCGCGCCGGAGCCCGTCACCGGCCACCTGCTGCGGCTGCCGCCGTACGGCGCGGCCGTGCTGCGCGAGTAGCCCCGGGGGACGGCCGGTTCGGCCGGCCGGCCCAGCCCGGTCGCGGGGGCCGGCCGGGCGCGGTAGGCAGGTGCCATGGAGGCAGCGCCATGACGGGCCCCCGGTACACCGCGGCGGCGGGGGTGCACGCCCTGCTGTCCGACGGGACGACGGTGGAGGTCCGGCCGGCCCGCCCCGAGGACCACGCCGAGGTGGCGCGGCTCTACCGGGAGATGTCGCCCGAGAGCGTGCGGTCGCGGTTCTTCGCCGCCGGCGCCGGGCTCGGCGAGCGGGCGGCCCGCCGGGTGCGGGACGCGGCCGGCACCGGGTACCTCGCGCTGCTGGCGCTTGCCGGGGCCCGGGTCGTCGGCATCGCGGAGTACGAGCGGTCGCCGCGTGACCCGACGACCGCGGACATGGCGGTCGCGGTGGGCGAGGGGTGGCACCGGCGCGGCGTGGGGACGCTGCTGCTCGAACACCTGGCACACGCCGCCCGGGCGGCGGGGGTCACCTCGTTCACCGCGGACGCGCTGGCCGACAACCAGCAGGTGCTGAAGGTCTTCGCCGACCTCGGGCTGCCGGTCTCGCGGCGCTTCGAGGGCGGCGAGGTGCGCTGCGCGGTCCGCCTGGACATGGGCGACGAGCGCTACCTGCGGGCGGTGGACGAGCGGGACCGCCGGGCGGACGCGGCCAGCCTGCGGTGGGTGCTGCGGCCCGGCTGCGTGGCGGTGGTGGGCGCCGGGCGCCGCGGCGGCTCGGTGGGGCACGAGGTGCTGCGGAACATCCGCCGCGGGCGCTACACCGGGTTGCTGTACGCGGTGAACCCGCACGCGCGGTTCGTCGAGCACGTGCCGGCCTACCCCACGGTGGGCGCGCTGCCCAGGGTCCCCGACCTGGCGGTGCTCGCCGTGCCGGCGCCCGAGGTGCCGAGGGTGGCGGAGGAGTGCGGGGCCGCCGGGGTGCGGGCCCTGGTGGTGCTGACCGCGGGGCTCGACGCCGAGCGTGGCGCGGCGCTGCTGGCCGCCTGCCGCACCCACGGGATGCGCCTGGTGGGGCCCAACTGCCTGGGGGTGGGCAACCCCGAGGACGCGGTGCGGCTGGACGCGACGTTCGCGCCGCCCGGCGCCGTGGCCGGCACGGCCGGGGTGGCCGTGCAGTCCGGTGGGGTGGGGATCGCGCTGCTGCGCGGCCTCTCCCGGCTGGGCATCGGGATCTCGAGTTTCGTCTCGCTCGGCGACAAGTACGACGTCAGCGGCAACGACCTGCTGCGCTGGTGGGAGGCGGACGGCCGCACCGAGCTCGCGGTGCTGCACCTGGAGTCGTTCGGCAACCCGCGTGCCTTCTCCAGGACCGCCCGCCGGGTCGCCCGCCGGATGCCGGTGCTCACGGTGGACGCCGGCCGGTCGCCGGCCGGGCGGCGGGGCGCGGCCTCGCACACCGCGGCCGCGGCGACCCCGACCATGAGCCGGCAGGCGCTGTTCGCCCAGGCCGGCGTCGTCGCGACCCACAGCATCGGCGAACTGTTGGGCGTGGCGGCCCTGGTGCACGGCCAGCCGCTGCCCGGCGGCCCCGCGGTGGCGGTGGTGTCCAACGCGGGAGGCGCCGGCGTGCTGGCGGCCGACGCCTGCCAGGAGGCCGGCCTCACCGTGCCGGAGCCGCCGCCCGAGCTGGCCGAGGCGCTGCTGGCCGGCCTGCCGGCGGGCGCCGGCGTCGCCAACCCCGTGGACGTCACACCCGCGGTGACCGAGGCCCAACTGGCGTCGTGCGTCGGCCGGCTGGCCGGGCACGGCGCCTACGACGCGGTCCTGGTGGTGCTGGTGCCCACCGCCCTGGCGACGGCCCGGGGCGAGGACCTGACGCGGGGTCTCACGGCAGGTCCCGCCGTACCGGTCACGGTGGCCGCCGTGCTGCTCGACCAGGTAGAGCCGGTGCGCCTGCTGCCGGCGCGCGGGCGGCCGCTGCCCGCCTACGCGGACGCCCCTGCGGCGGCACGCGCCCTGGCCAGGGCCGCGGCGCACGCCCGGTGGCGGGCCCGCCCGGCGGGCACGGTGCCCGAGCTGGCCGGGCTGGACCCGGCACGGGCGGCCGGCCTGGTGGAGTCGTTCCTGCGCGGGCGGCCGGACGGCGGCTGGCTCGACCCGCCCGACTGCGTGGCGCTGCTGGACGCCTACGGCATCGCGCTCGGGCCCTCCGCCTGGGTGACCGGCGAGGCGGAGGCCGCCGCCGCGGCGGATCGGCTGGCGGGGCCCGACGGGCGGGTGGCCGTGAAGGCGTACGGCCCGGGGCTGACGCACAAGAGCGCGCAGGGGGCGGTCCGGCTCGACCTGGTGGGCGAGGCGGCGGTGCGCGCCACGTTCCGCGACTTCACGGCGCGCCTCGGCGACCGGATGGGCGGCGTCCTGGTCCAGCCGATGGCGGCGCCGGGCACGGAGCTGATCGCCGGGGTCACCCAGGACGAGGTGTTCGGCCCGCTGGTGCTGTTCGGGCTCGGCGGCACGGCGACGGAGGTGCTCGCGGACCACGCGGCCCGCCTCGCGCCGCTGACCGACACCGACGCCCACGAACTGATCGGCGCGCCACGGTGCGCCCCGCTGCTCCTGGGCCGGCACGGGGCGCCACCGGTCGATCTGGCCGGGCTCGAAGGGCTGTTGCTGCGGCTGTCGCGGATGGCCGAGGACCTGCCGCAGCTGGCGGAGGCCGAGCTCAACCCGGTGGTGGCCAGGCCGGACGGGATCACCGCGCTCGACGTGCGGATCCGGCTGCTGCCGCGCCGTCGCCACGATCCCTACCCGAGGCGCCTGGGGTGAACGGGGCCGGCCGGCGCCGGGGTCTCAGGACCTCGGGATCACGGCCACCGGGCAGGCCGCGAAGTGCAGCAGCGCGTGGCCGGTGAGGCCGAGGTGCAGGCCCTCCTCCCCACGCCGCCGGTGGGCGCCGACCACCAGCAGGTCGGCGGCCTCGGCCGCGTCCAGCAGGGCCGGGCGCGCGGGGCCCTCGGTGATGTCCCGCGACACCCGGACGCCCGGATGGCGCTCGGCCGCCCGTGCCAGCGCGTCGGTCAGCAACCCCCTGGCGGTGGCCTCGTCGGCGACCCGGGACTCGTCGGTGGCGGCGCGCCAGGCGTGCAGGACCAGCAGCTCGCAGGACCTGGCCGCGGCCTCCCGGAACGCGAACTCCAGGGCCTCCGCGTCCCGCACCGGTTCCTTGACGCCGAGCACGACGCGGCCGAAGCCGCCGGTCAGCGCGGGTCGGGTGCCACGCACCACCACGACCGGGCTGCCGGCGCGGCCGGCCACGCCGAGGCTGACCGAGCCGAGCAGCATGCTGGTCAGCGGCCCCCGGCCCCGCGACCCCACCACCACGGCGAGGGCGTGCCGGCTCTCCTCGAGCAGGGCCTGCACGGGGGGTTCCGCGACGATGTCGACGGAGACCTTGACGTCGGGCTGTCGGTCGGTGGCGCGCCGCTCGGCGGCGGCCAGCACGTTGCGGGCCAGCGTCCGGCTCTCCGGCCGGTCGACGCCGGCGGAGGGCGTGAGGGCCTCGTAGCGCTCCCAGAAGGAGGCGTAGACCAGGCGCAGCGCGCACCCGTGGCGCGCGGCCTCGTCGGCTCCCCAGTCGACCGCCGCCAGGCTGGACTCCGATCCGTCGACCCCCACCACCATGGGCTGTTCCACCGCTGTCACCGCCTCCGAAGGTGTCCAGGCTTCCCTTCCCAGCACAGCACCTCCGGCCGGTTCGCGCCACGTGGCCGCCGGCCGGCCGGCGATCCGCGCCCCACACCCGGTTTCATCTCGGCATTCCGGGCAAATCGGAAGGGGCTGGGGAGGCGGGAGTGGAGTCGGCGAGAGGAGCACGACGTGCCGGCATCGGGCAGCGGACGCGGCGACGTGGGGCGGCGGCTGGCCGCCCGCCGCGAGAGGCTCGGGCTCACCCCGGAGGACGTGGCCGAGCGCGCCGGCGTGGCCGCCAGCTACGTCCGCTACGCGGAACGGCGCCCCGACGCGCCGGACACCGCCGCGCTGCTGCGGCTGGCGGCCGCCCTCGAAACCTCGGCCGCCGAGCTGCTCGGCGGCGGCTCCGAGCTCCCGCCGGGGCGCGGCGAGGCCGCGCGGCGCCCGGAGCTGGTGCCGATGAGCGGGGCGGAGTGCCGGGAGCACCTCGCCACCCACGGCGTCGGCCGGGTCGCGGTGTCCACGCCCGAGGGGCCGGCGATCTTCCCGGTGAACTACACGGTGGTGGACGACGCGATCGTCTTCCGGACGGGGCGGGACAGCCCCGCCGCCCGGGCCGCGGGCGCCGACGTGGCCTTCGAGGTCGACCACGTCGACGACGCGCTCAGCCGGGGCTGGAGCGTGCTGGTCACCGGCCCCTCCCGGCAGGTGACCGACCCGGCCGAGGCGAGTCGGCTCGACGAGGCCGCCCGCAGCGAACCCTGGGCGGGCGGCGAACGAGAGCGCTGGGTGCGGATCACCACCGCCCGCGTCACCGGCCGCCGCATCCGCACCGGCTGAACGTCCGAGTGCCCCGTCCGAGCGCCGAGGAGGAGAACACGCATGGCACCGACCGCCGGGCTCGACGCCGCGACCGTGGAGAGACTGGTCTCGGCCGCGACCAGGGCCCCCTCGATCCACAACACCCAGCCCTGGAGCTTCCGACTGGCCCCCGATCGGGACACGTTGCTGGTGCGCGCCGTGCCGAGCCGGACGCTCCAGGAGACCGACCCGACGGGGCGCGCCCTGCACGTCTCGACGGGCACCGCGCTGTACAACCTGCGGGTGGCGGCCGCCCACTTCGGACGCGGCACGGCCGTCCGGCTGCTGCCCGACCCGCACGAGCCGGGACTGCTGGCCGCCGTCCGGGTCACCGACGACCGGGACGGGCGGGGGGAGAAGGACCTGTACGACGAGGTGTGGCGGCGGCACAGCAGCCGTTTCCCGTTCGAGAACCGGCCGCTGCCCCGGGGCGTGGTGGACGACCTGGTCGCGGCGGCCCGCGTGGAGGACGTCGCGCTGTACCTGCCGGACGCGGACGAGGTGACGCGACTGCTGCGGCTGACCGCCGAGGGCGAGTGGCGCAACGCCCACGAGCCCGGGCGGCGCGAGGAGAGCCGCGAATGGGTCAGGGAGGCCGGCTCCTACGGCATCGGCCCGGGACAGCTCGGCCCCGGCGACCAGGGCGGCAACGTGCCGGTGCGGGACTTCGCCGGCCTCGCCCCCGCCCTGCCCACCCGGGTCTTCGAGCGCAACCCGGTCATCGGGGTGCTGGCCACCACGCACGACCGGCGCACGGACTGGCTGCGGGCCGGCGAGGCGCTGGAACACGTGCTGCTGGTCGCCACCGGCCACGAGGTCCGCGCCTCCCTGCTGCACCAGGCCCTGGAGTGGCCCGACCTGCGGGCCGCCCTGCACGGCCCCGACCGGCCACCGGAGCACGTGCAGATGCTGATCAGGCTCGGCTACGGGCCACCCGGCCAGCCGAGCCCGCGCCGGCCGGCGAGCGAGATCACCGGCGCGGAGCCGCGCACCCCCTGGTGACCCCGGCGGCGCCCCGGTTCAGCAGATCCGGGGCAGCAGCTCGCCGAGCGGCAGCTCGACGATCCGCCGCGCCCCGACCAGGGTCCGCAGCACCACCCGGCCGGCGGGCCCCTCGGTCGTCTCACCGACCCGGACCGCCGCCGCGCCCTCGGGCAGGGAGCGCAGCAGGCGCAGCGCCTCGTCGGCCGCGCCGGCGGCGACGAACGCCACCAGGCAGCCCTCGTTGGCCACCTGGAGCGGATCGAGACCCAGCAGGTCGCAGGCGGCGGCCACCTGCTCGGGCACCGGAACGGTGGCCTCGTCGATCTCCACCTCCACTCCCGAGTCGCGGGCGATCTCGTTGAGCGAGGCGGCGAGGCCGCCGCGGGTGGGGTCGCGCAGGGCGTGCACGGCGTCGCCGAGCGGGGCCAGCGCCCGCACGAGGCGGTGCAGCGGCCGGGTGTCGGAAGCCACGTCGGTCGCGAAGCCGAGGCCCTCGCGGGTGCTGAGCACGGCCGTGCCGTGGGCCCCGATCGGGCCGCTGAGCAGCACCGCGTCGCCGGGGCGGGCACCCGCGGCGGAGGGCGAGAGCCCCGGCAGCCGGCGGCCGACGCCGGTGGTGGTGACGAACAGCCGGTCGGCGTGGCCGCGCCCGACGACCTTGGTGTCGCCGGCCACCACCGGCACCCCGACCGCGCGGGCCGCCGCGCCGAGCGAGTCGAGCACCGCGCGCAGTTCGGCGAGCGGCAGCCCCTCCTCGACGACCAGCGCCACGGTGAGGGCCAGCGGTTCCGCGCCGCGCATGGCCAGGTCGTTGACGGTGCCGTGCACGGCCAGGGCGCCGATGTCGCCGCCGGGGAAGAACAGTGGGCTGACCACGAAGCCGTCGGTGGTCATCACCAGGGTCTCGTCGGTGGGCACGGCGGCCGCGTCCTCCAGGGGCCCGGCGCCTGGGGCGACCGCCGGCAGCACGAGCGTCTCCAGCAGCTCGGCGGAGAGCCGGCCGCCGGCGCCGTGGCCGAGCAGCACCCGTGCGCCGTCCCCGGCACGGGGCAGCGGGCAGTCGAGCGTGCGGGTGGTGGCCTGTTCGGTCACGCGGGGCTCCCGGCGGGGGCGGCGGCGGTGCGGCCCGCCGAGTGGAAGGCGGCGCAGGTGCCCTCGGTCGAGACCATGGGCGCGCCGAGCGGGGTGCGCGGGGTGCAGCGGGTGCCGTAGGCGGCGCAGTCGGTGGGCAGCCTGGCGCCGGTGAGGATGGCGCCGGCGATGCAGTCGGGATGCTCGCTGGGGCGGAGCGCGCCAACGTCGTGACGGCGGGCGGCGTCGAAGGCCGCGAACTCCTCGCTGAGCCGCAGGCCGCTGGCCGGCAGCGGGCCGAGGCCGCGCCAGACCTGGTCGGCGACGCGGAACACCCGGCGCACCGCCCGTTGCGCCTCGGTGTTGCCGGTCCTGCGCACGGCGCGCGCGTACTGGTTCGCCACCTCGGCGCGGCCCTCCTCCAGTTGCCGGACGGCCATGAGGACGCCCTCCAACAGGTCGAGCGGCTCGAAGCCGGTGACCACGATCGGCACCCGGTAGCGCTCGGCGATCGGCTCGTAGGCGGTCCAGCCCATCACCGCGCAGACGTGCCCGGCGGCCAGGAACGCCTGCACCTCGCAGTCCGGGTCGGCCAACAGCGTCGTCATCGCCGGCGGCACCAGGACGTGGCTGACGAGCAGGCTGAAGTTGGTCAGCCCGAGGCGGGCGGCGTGCAGCACGGCCATCGCGTTGGCCGGGGCGGTGGTCTCGAAGCCCACGGCGAGGAAGACGACCTCGCGCCCGGGCTCGCGGCGGGCGATCTCCACCGCGTCCATCGGCGAGTAGACCACGCGCACGTCGGCGCCCCTGGCCCGCGCCGACAGCAGGTCGGTGGACGAGCCCGGCACCCGCAGCATGTCACCGAAGCTGGTGAACACCACCCCGGGCCGCTCCGCGATCGCCATCGCCCGGTCCAGGGTCTCCAGCGGGGTCACGCAGACCGGGCAGCCGGGCCCGTGCACCATGCGGACGCCGGCCGGCAGCAGCTCGTCGATGCCCTGGCGGACCAGCGTGTGGGTCTGGCCGCCGCACACCTCCATGATCCGCCAGGGCCGGGTGGCGACGGCGGTCAGCTCGGTCAGCAGCCGCCGGGCGAGCACGGGGTCCCGGTACTCGTCGAGATAGCGCACGGTGCGTCCTTTCCGGGGTCGGGTCGGTTCAGTCGCGTTCGACGGTGAGATCGAGGAAGTGGGCGGAGCAGGAGATACACGGGTCGTGGTTGCGGATGGCCCGCTCGCACAGCAGCCGCAGCTCGTCGTCGTCCGGCCCGCGCCCCGCGGCGAGCCGGGCCTGGACGACGCGGCGCAGATGGTCCTCGATGGCGTCCTGGTTCTGCGCGGTGGGCGGGACCAGGCTGGCGTCCAGCACGGTGCCGTCGGGCGCCAGCCGGTAGCGGTGGTACAGCAGGCCGCGCGGCGCCTCGGTGGCGCCGTGTCCCGTGCCGGCCCTGGCCGGCACCGGCACGGCCGGGGCCGGCGGCGGCTCGTAGCCGTCGATCAGGCGCAGCGCCTCGTCGAGCGCGTACACCACCTCGACGGCGCGGACCAGGATGGAGCGGAACGGGTTGCGGCACACCACCCCGGCCGCCGGGTCGCCGAGCCCCGCCGCCCGGGCGGCCTGGAGGGCGAGCGGCGAGAGCCAGCGGCCGCTGATCGCGTAGCGGGCCAGCGGCCCGGTGAGGTGCCGCCGGCCGTCCAGGGACGAGTAGAGCGCGGTGGAGTCCGGGACCTGACGCTCCACCACGTGCCGTTCGAAGTCGTGCACGGGGAAGGCCCGGGTGGGCAGGGCCTCGGTGCTGTCCTCGGTGAGACCGGCGGAGCTCGGCGCGGCCATGGCGGTGGGGGTGCCGCCCTCGATGGCGTACCGGCCCGGGTCGGCGAGGGCCAGCAGCTCCCAGTCGGCGCCGGCGTCGGGGAAGTCGAAGCCGGCCACCCACTCCACGGTGGCGAGCGCGTCGTCCCTGGCCTGGCGCAGCCGCTCGGCGAGCGGCCGCAGTGCGGCCCTGGTGGGGGTGGAGTGGAAGCCGCCGAGGCGGACGTTGATCGGGTGGATGGCCCGGCCGCCGAGGAGTTCGACGATGGCGTTGCCCGCCTGCTTGATCCGCAGCCCTCGCTCGACGTCCGCGCGGCGGTCGCGGGCCATGTCGATCGCGCTGGGGTGGCCGAGGAAGTCGGGGGCGTGCAGCAGGTGGACGTGGAGGGTCTGGCTCTCGATCCACTCGCCGCAGTACAGCAGCCGGCGCAGCGCGGCGAGCTGCCCGGTGACGGGGACGCCGCAGGCCGCCTCGATCGCCTGACAGGCGCTCATCTGGTAGGCGACGGGGCAGATGCCGCAGACCCGGGAGGTGATGTCGGGCGGCTCGGTGTGGGCCCGCCCACGCAGGAACGCCTCGAAGAACCGCGGCGGCTCGTAGATCCGCAGCCTGGCCTCGGTGACCGTGCCGTCGCCGTCGACCCGCAGCCGCAGCTCGCCCTCGCCCTCCACCCGGGAGAGGGCGCCGACGTGCACCACGCGGGAGCCCCGGTGCGTCATGTGTCCTCCTCGGCCAGTGGCGTCGACGCCTCGGCGAACTGCGGCTCCGCCGCGTTGTAGGTGCGCAGCACCCGCACGATGTCGCGGTCGGACATGCCGTCGCGGCGCAGCAGCGGGATGAACGCCGGCATGTTGGTCGACACCGAAGGGCCGAAGCAGCCGTAGCAGCCCCGCCCGTAGGAGGGGCACAGCGCCCCGCAGCCGGCGTGGGTCACCGGGCCGAGGCAGGGGGTGCCGCTGGCCACGGGCAGGCAGACCACGCCGCGCCGCTTGCAGGCGAAGCACACGCTGTGGTCGGGGATGTCGGGCCGCCGGCCGGCGAGGAAGGCCGTGATGACCTCGACCAGCTGGCCGCGGTCGATGGGGCAGCCGCGCAGCTCGAAGTCGACCGGCACGTTGAGCGAGATGGCGGTGGACTCGGCGAGGGTCTCGACGTACTCCGGGCTCGCGTAGACGGCGGCGCGGAAGTCGGCGACGTCGGCGAAGTTCCGCAGCGCCTGGACGCCGCCGGCGGTGGCACAGGCCCCGATGGTGACCAGGTGCCGCGAGACGTCCCTGACGTGCCGGATCCGCTCGACGTCGCGTGGCGTGGTGACCGAGCCCTCGACCAGGGACAGGTCGTAGGGCCCGGGGCCCTCGGCGCTCGACGCCTCCAGGAAGTAGGAGATCTCCACGGCCCCGGCGATGGGCAGCAGTTCGTCCTCGCAGTCGAGCAGGGTGAGCTGGCAGCCGTCGCAGGAGGCGAACTTCCACACGGCGAGGGTGGGGCGACGTTCCGTCACGGCCCTCACAGCTCCCGCACCGCGAGCAGCGACTCGGCCCGGTCCCAGCCGACCACCGGGCCGTCCCGGCACAGCAGCAGCGGCCCGAGCTGGCAGTGCCCGCAGTGCCCGGTGCCGCAGCGCATGTTCCGCTCCAGCGAGAGCCGGACGCGCGGCGCCGGGATGCCGCGGTGCACCAGCTCGCGGGCGGTGGCGCGCATCATCACCTCGGGGCCGCACACGAACGCCGTGGTGCGGTCCGGACGGTAGGGCGTCCGGTCGAGCAGCGCGGTGACCACCCCCACCTCGCCCCGCCAGCCGGGGCCCGGCCGGTCCACGGTGACGGCCACCCGCGCGGCCTCGGACCAGGTGCGGCGCTGGCCGGTGTAGAGCAGGTCGTCGGGGGTGCGCGCGCCGACCAGCAGACTGATCTGCCCGTACGCCTGGGGCTCGCCGAGCGCCCGCAGCAGCAGGGGGCGCAGCGGCGCCAGCCCCAGGCCGCCGGCGATGACCAGCACGTCGTGGCCGCGGGCGGCGGGCAGGTCCCAGCCGATGCCGAACGGCCCGCGCACGCCCACGTGCCGGCCGGGCCGCGACTCCGTCAGTGCCCGGCTGACCGGTCCGACGGCCCGCACCGTGTGCACCAGTCCGTGGCCCGAGGGCGAGGTCTGGCTGAGCGAGATCGGGACCTCGCCGCGCGGGAAGGCGTGGAGCATGGCGAACTGGCCGGGCGCGAAGGCCGGCAGCGGGTCGCCGACCGGCTCCAGGGTGAGGGTGACGGTGTCCGGCGTCTCCCGCTCCCACGCGGTCACCTCGTGGGGCACCGGCAGCGCGCTCATCGGGCCTCCTCGCGCGGTGGGCCGTAGACGTCGAGCAGCCGCATCCGGGTGGCCTTCAGTCGCTGCCCCACCACGGCGGCGACGGCGCGCGCCAGGTCGTAGCCGAAGGCGGGGTCCGCGTCGCAGCGGGCGCGGACGGCACGCACCTCGAACTCGTCGCAGGCCACCGGGGAGAGGGCTCGGGCGCCCAGGTGCCACCGGTAGGGCGGGAAGAGCCAGGACCAGCCGAGCAGGTCGCCCGGGCCCAGGGTCTCGATGATCGGCGCCGGCCGGCCCGACACGTGGATGTCCAGGGCCACCGAGCCGCTGGTCAGCAGCCAGAACCGGTCGGCCGGCTGGCCCTCCTCGAAGAGCCGCGAGTCGGCGGGGAAGGACACGGTCCCGCCCAGCGCCAGCAGTTCGCCGCGGTGCGGCGGGGTCAGGCCGGCGAGGAAGCCCGTCGTGGTCGTCACGAGCCCGCACCGTCCTCGCCCCCGCCGGCCGGGGACTCCGCGTGCAGCGCGTGGGCCTCCTCGGTGATGTCGATGCCGACCGGGCACCACACGATGCACCGGCCGCAGCCCACGCAGCCGGAGCTGCCGAACTGGTCGTGCCAGGTGCCCAGCTTGTGGGTGAGCCACTGGCGGTAGCGGCTGTGGCCGGTCCGCCGCACCACCCCGCCGGTGAGGTAGCTGAAGTCGAGGTCGTAGCAGACGTCCCAGCGGCGCCAGCGTTCCGCGTGGTCGCCGGTGAGGTCGGTGACGTCCTCGGTGGTGGTGCAGTAGCAGGTGGGGCAGACCATCGTGCAGTTGCCGCAGGTGAGGCAGCGGGCGGCGACGTCGTTCCAGCGCTCGGCCTCCAGGGTGTCGCGCAGCATGCGGCGCAGGTCCACCTCCGGCATGGTGCGGCCCATCCGGCCGGCGGCCCGCTCGACGCTGCCGCCTGCGGCCGCCACGGTCGCCTCGTCCGCCGGTGTGCTCGGCAGCTCGGCCAGCACCTCCTCGCCCGCGGCGCTGCCCGACCGCGCCCAGAACCGGTGGCCGCGCTCGTCGTGCAGCTCCGTCAGGGCCAGGTCCCAGGAGCCGTGCGCCCCGGGGCCCGTGCCCATCGACACGCAGAAGCAGGTCGCGCCGGGTTCCACACACTCCACCACGACCAGGAACGCGCCGGTGCGCCGCCGCCGGTAGGTGTCGTCGACGTGCGGCCCGCCGATCAGCACCCCGTCCTGGACGGCGATGGCCGACAGGTCGCAGGGGCGCACCCCCAGGAAGGCGTAGGAGGGCGGGGCGTCCGGTTCCTCGGTGACGGTGACGGTGCCGTCCTGGGCCCGGTCCGCGGTCCACTGCCGCACCCGCTCCGGGTGCAGGAAGTACTTCCAGGACTGGGGTCCCGCGCTGTGCGCGAACGCCATCCGGTCCGCCCGGCGCCGCAGCCGGTACCGGCCGGCCTCCAGCTCCACGCCCCAGCCGTAGGGCAGTTCCGCCGCCGAACCCAGCTCGGCCAGCACGATCGCGTCGCCCCTGACCGTGGGCCCCACCACGGTGCGCCCGCGCCGCGCCAGCGCCCGCACCAGGGCTTCGAGGCCCGCGACGTCGAGGACCGCGCCGGTCATGACCCGGCCCCGGACGGGGTGGCCGGCGGCAGCGGCTCGCCCAGCTCGCCCTCGACCGCGTCGCCCATCGCCCGCAGCACGTCCAGGGTGCGGCGCGCCTCGGCCTCGTCCACCGTGCTGATGGCGAATCCGACGTGGACGATCACGTAGTCACCCGCCCCGGCCTCCGGGGTGTAGGCGAGGCAGGCGTCCCGCCTGATCCCGCCGAAGTCGACCGTCGCCACGCGCAGGCCGCTGTTCTCCGACACGTCGATCACGCGACCCGGGATGCCGAGGCACACGTCGATCCCTCCTTCTCCGCCGTGGCCGATCGGGCGGCGGCCACCGCGGCCTGCCCGAAGCTGATACCGCCGTCGTTGACCGGCACGGCGGAGCCGACCAGCACCCGCAGCCCCGCCGCGCCCAGCCGGTCGGAGACCTCGGTCAGCAGCCGGGCGTTCTGGAAGCAGCCGCCGCCCAGGCACACCATGCGCGGGGCCCCGTCCGCCACCGCCAGCTCCACCAGGCCGGCCGTCGCCCGGGCGACCGCGGTGTGGAACCCGGCGGCCAGCCTCGGCACCGGTACCCCCGCGGCGAGACCTTCGAGCAGCGCGCCGAGGGTGGCGGCCGGGTCGTAGACCGGCAGCCCGTCGGCGGCCCGGGCGATCCGCCAGGGCAGCGGCTCGCCGGACAGGTCGCCGGCGGCGGCCTCCAGGGCGAGCGCGGCCTGCCCCTCGTAGCTGACGGTGTCGCACAGCCCGAGGACGCTCGCGGCCGCGTCGAAGAGCCGTCCGGCGCTCGACGCCCGGGGGCAGTTCACCCCGCGCTCGACCATCGCCCGCACCGCCCCGCTCTCGCGCGGGGAGCGGCGGCCGGCGAAGGCCGCCACCAGCGCCGGGTCCGGCCGCGGCCCGCCCAGCCGCTCCCCGCCCAGCAGGTAGCCGAGGGCCATCCGGAAGGGGACCCGCACCGCCGCCTCGCCGCCGGGCAGCGGCGCGGTGCCGAACCGGCCCACCCGGCGGAACTCCCGCAGGTCGGCGACCAGCACCTCGCCGCCCCACAGCGTGCCGTCGGCGCCGAATCCCAGACCGTCGAGCGCCACGCCGGTGAAGGGACCCACCAGGCCGTGCTCGGCCGCGCACGCGGCGACGTGGGCGTGGTGGTGCTGCACGGCCACCCGCCGCTCCGCGGGCCAGCGGGCGGCCCACGCCGTGCTGGCGTACCCGGGATGCAGGTCGTGCGCCACCAGCTCCGGGGTGATCCCGGTGAGGTGCGACAGCCGGGCGAAGGCCGTCTCGAACGCGTCCATGGTCCGCACGTCACCGAGGTCGCCGGTGTGCGGGGCGACGACGGCCAGCTCCCCCGAGGCCAGGGTGAAGGTGTGCTTGAGCTGCGCCCCTGCCGCGACGAGCGGGCGGGGCGCCGCGACCGGCAGCCGCGCGGGAGCCGGCGCGTGACCGCGGGCCCGGCGGACGGTGAGCGTACGACCGCGCACCAGCGTCACCACCGAGTCGTCGGAGCGGGCGTGGATCGGCCGGTCGTGGCCGAGGAACCCGTCGGCCACCCCGTCGAGCCCGGCCGCCGCCTCCGCGTCGTCCACGGCCATCGGCGCCCCGGCCGCGTTGCCGCTGGTGCACACCAGCGGGCGGTCCGCGTCCCCGGCCAGCAGCTGGTGCAGCGGACTGGCCGGCAGCATCAGCCCGATCCGCGTGGTCCCCGGGTGCACCTCGGGCGCGAGGCCCGCGGCCGGTCGCGCCGGCAGCAGCACCACGGGGCTGGCCGGCGAGGCCAGCACGGCAGCCTCCGCGGGACCGACCACGGCCAGTCGCGCGGCCGTCGCCAGGTCGCGGACCAGCACCGCGAACGGCTTGTCGGGGCGCCGCTTGTGGCGCCGCAGGGCCGCCACCGCCTCGGGGCGCGTCGCGTCGCACACCAGCTGGTAGCCGCCCACCCCCTTGACCGCGACCAGCGCGCCGGCGGCGACGGCCGCCACCGCCGCCGCGAGCGCCGCCTCGCCCATGGCCGTGACGCCTCCGGACCGCCAGGACAGCCGGGGCCCGCAGCGGGGGCAGGCCAGCGGCTCGGCGTGGAAGCGGCGGTCGGCCGGGTCCGCGTACTCGGCGGCGCACTCCCCGCACAGCGGGAAGGCGCGCATCGTGGTGCGCTCCCGGTCGTAGGGCAGATCGGTGATGACCGTGGCCCGCGGCCCGCACGCGGTGCAGTTGACGAACGGATAGCGGTGGCGGCGGTCGGCGGGGTCCGACAGCTCACGCAGACAGTCGCGGCACGGCGCGGCGTCCACCGGCAGCTCGCGCACCGCGCCGCCGTCCGTCCGCCCCACGCTCGCCAGCACCGTGAAGCCGGGTCCGGGCGGCGGCTCGCCGGGGACGAGTCCGCCCACCGTGACGCGCCCGACCTTCGCCAGCGCGGGCGCGGCGTCCCGGCAGCGGGCGGCCAGCTCGGCCAGCCGCTCCGGGCAGCCCGTGACCGCGGCGACCACCAGGCCGTCGACGTTGCGCACCCAGCCCTCGATCCCCAGCGAGGTGGCCGTGCGGTGCACGAAGGGCCGGAACCCCACGCCCTGCACCGTCCCCGACACCTCGATCCGCCACGCCTCCCGCCGGCTAGCCATCGGCCGCCCTCGCCGTGACCGCCTCCCGGTGGCGCGCGATCTCCGCCTCCACGCGCGCCACCAGCGGCGCCACGGCCGCCCGCACCGGCTCCGACAACCCCGGGCCGACCGAGGCGTCGAGCCCCTCGACGGCGAAGACCACCAAGCGCTCGGGCAGCGCCCCGAGGACCCGCGACAGCTCGACCGCCTCGCCGAGCCCCATGCCGTGCGAGCTGGTCGACTCGGTGGTCCGCAGCTCGCCGTCGGCGACCTCGATCCGGTGCACCCGCCCCGGACACGCCGGGTGCGCGTGCCCCGCGTCCACCACCACGCAGAGCCCGGCGCCCCGCCACACCCCGATCAGCCGCCCCGGGTCGCCGTCCGAGACGGCGAACGCCACCCCGGCCGGCGCGTCCGCCCGGCCGGCGCGCTCGGCGAGCCGGGCCACGACCTCCCAGCCCACCCCGTCGTCGCGCCGGAACTCGTTGCCCACGCCCACGACCACCGTCCGGGCCAGCCCGTCCATCCTCACCGTCCCGCAGCACCGCTCGGCCCCCTGCCCGGGCAAGTCTTCTCCGCGCCGCCGCGCGGGGCCGGGACGACGCGCCCCAGCGCCATCCGTTCGGGCCCCTCCTCGGGTTTCACGCCCCACCCGAGCGGCTACCCGCCGCACCGAGCCACGCCGACGAGAACCCGAGGGAGAGGCGCCATGACCGGCACCACGGAGGACGACCGGATCCGCTGGTTCGAGGACCTGTCGGCGGGGGACGTCGCGGTGGTCGGGGGCAAGAACGCCTCGCTCGGCGAGATGATCGGCAACCTCGCCCCGCGCGGCATCCGGGTCCCCGCCGGCTTCGCCACCACCGCCGACGCCTACCGCGAGTACCTGGCCACCGACGGGCTCGGCACGGCCGTCGCCGAGCGGCTCGACGCCCTGCGCGACGGGGCCGAGCTCGCCGACGTCGGGCGGACCATCCGCGAACGGATCCTGGACACGCCGCTGCCGCCGGCCCTGGACGGCGCGGTCAGGCGCGCCTACCGCGAGCTGTGCGAGCGCCTCGGGCGGGCCGACGTGGACGTGGCGGTGCGCAGCAGCGCCACGGCCGAGGACCTGCCGGAGGCCAGCTTCGCCGGCCAGCAGGAGACGTTCCTCGGTGTCACCGGCGAGGACGCCGTGGTGGACGCCTGCCGCCGCTGCTGCGCCTCGCTGTTCACGGACCGGGCCATCAGCTACCGGGAGCACCAGCACGTCGACCACCTGAGGGTGGCGCTGTCCGTGGGCGTGCAGCAGATGGTGCGCGCGGACCGCGCCGGCGCCGGGGTGATGTTCACCCTGGACACCGACAGCGGCTTCCCGCGCGTGGT
Organism: Streptomyces sp. NPDC127098; assembly: GCF_042722465.1. NCBI lineage: Bacteria > Bacillati > Actinomycetota > Actinomycetes > Kitasatosporales > Streptomycetaceae > Streptomyces > Streptomyces sp. NPDC127098. The sequence continues at coordinate 4,310 of NZ_JBHXFJ010000032.1, read as the reverse complement.
GCTGGTCAACGCCGCCTTCGGGCTCGGCGAGTCCGTCGTCTCGGGGGCGGTGGACCCCGACGAGTACGAGGTCTTCAAGCCGTTCCTGCACAAGACGGACCTCAGCCCGGTGATCGCCAGGCGGGTCGGCGGCAAGCAGACCAAGATCGTCTACTCGGGCGACTCCGGGGACTCCCCGACCAGGACGGTGGAGACCTCCGACGCGGAGCGCCGGGCGCTGGTCCTCGACGACCAGGAGCTCCTCCAGCTGGCCCGCTGGGGAGAGGTGATCGAGGAGCACTACGGCCGGCCCATGGACATCGAGTGGGCCAAGGACGGCGAGACCGGCGAGCTGCACGTCGTCCAGGCCCGCCCGGAGACCGTGCAGGCCCGCAGGCAGGCCGCCACCCTGCGTTCCTACCGGCTCACCGAGCCGGGCGGCGAGCGCCTGGTCAGCGGCCTCGCGATCGGCGACGCCATCGCCGCCGGACCGGTCCGCAAGCTGAACAGCCCGGCCGAGGCCGACCGGTTCGAGGACGGCGCCGTACTGGTCGCCAGCGCCACCGACCCCGACTGGGAGCCGGTGATGCAGCGGGCCGCGGCCATCGTCACCGACCACGGCGGGCGGACCTCGCACGCCGCCATCGTCAGCCGGGAGCTCGGCGTGCCCGCGGTCGTCGGCACCGGGGACGCGACCGCGACGCTGTCCGAGGACCGCCGGGTCACCGTCTCCTGCGCCGAGGGCGAGCGGGGCGACGTCTACGACGGCGTCCTGGAGTACGAGGAACGCGACCTCGACCTGACGCGGGTGCCCGAGACGCGCACCAGGGTGATGCTCAACATCGCCAACCCGGCCGCCGCGTTCCGCTGGTGGCGGCTGCCCGCCGACGGCGTGGGCCTGGCCCGGATGGAGTTCGTCGTCGCCAACCACATCGGCGTCCACCCGATGGCGCTGCTCCGCTACGACGAGCTGGCCGACCCGACCACCAAGCGGGAGATCGCCGAACTGACGGCAGGATACGAGGACAAGTCCGCCTTCTTCGTCGACCGGCTGGCCCAGGGCATCGCCCGCATCGCGGCCGCCTGGTGGCCGCGCCCCGTCATCGTGCGGATGAGCGACTTCAAGACCAACGAGTACGCCAGGCTCATCGGCGGCCTGCCGTTCGAGCCCACCGAGGGCAACCCGATGCTGGGCTGGCGCGGCGCCAGCCGCTACTACCACGAGGACTACCGCGAGGGCTTCGGCCTCGAATGCCGGGCCGTCGCCCGGGTCAGGGACGACATCGGCCTCACCAACGCCGTCGTGATGATCCCGTTCTGCCGCACCCTGGGCGAGGCCGACCGGGTGCTGGCGACCATGGCGGACCACGGGCTGATCCGGGGACGCAACGGCCTGGAGACCTATGTGATGGCCGAGATCCCCTCCAACATCCTGCTCGCCGGCGCCTTCGCCGAGCGCTTCGACGGCTTCTCCATCGGCAGCAACGACCTCACCCAGCTCACCCTGGGCGTCGACCGGGACTCCGAGCAGCTGGCCGAGCTGTTCGACGAGCGCGACCCGGCCGTCACCGGGAGCATCGCCACCCTGATCGACGCCGCCCACGCCGGCCACCGGATGGTCGGGCTGTGCGGGCAACGCCCGAGCGACGACCCGGACTTCGCGCGACTGCTGGTGGAGGCGGGCATCGACTCCGTCTCCGTCAGCCCGGACAGCTTCCTGCGGGTCAAGGAGAACGTCGCCGCCGCCGAGGCCGGCTCGGGGGCGGTCACGCACCCGACAGGATGATCACGACGAACAGCACACAGACGGCGATGTTGATCAGCCAGCTGTGCGTGTTCATCCACTCCCGCACCCTGGGCATCGCGGTCGCGGCACGGCGGTGGAACAGCAGCAGCGCGAGCAGCGGCAGCGCCGCGATCAGCACGGTCAGCGCCCAGAACGGCAGCGCGGCCAGCGGGGTGGCGTGCGTCTGCCGCAGGTGAACCCCGACCGTCAGCAGGACGATCAGGTCGGACGGCATCAGCAGGATCACCAGCAGCCCGGTGCGGAAGGCCCGGCCGGGCCCCGCGTCCATCAGCGCGCCGAGCCACTTCGGCGGCTCGGCCGTGGCCCGCCCGCGCCAGTTCCGCAGCGCGAGCAGCACGAGCAGCCCCACCAGGGCGTACTTGACGACGTTGCCGGCCGAGCCCCTGTCCGACTCGCTGCCGAGCCCCACCGCGCCGCCGAACGCCGCGGCGACGAAGAACATCGCCGTCACCCCCACCGCCACGGCGACCGCGACGCCGGCCAGGAACGCGAGCGACACCCGGACGGCGCGCGGGGTCGTCACCAGGATCACCGAGGAGACGAACTGCGGGCCCGCCATCATCGTCACGGCCAGCGGGAGGATCGGGAGGTCCATGTGGCCATCGACACCGAGCCCGGCGCGCCGGGCAACTGGGGTTACGCCACCCGGGGGGCCGGATCCCGGATCCTCGTCGGGCCGGTCGTCGCCAACTGGGGTGCGGAGCGTCGGCGCGGTGGTGTGTGCTCTGCGGCATGACGATCGCATTGGGCAGGCCGGGGGCCGACGGGTTGGGCGAGGTCGTGGGGGTGCTGCGGGAGTGGCAGTCCGAGGGGGCGCCGACGCAGCTGCATCCGGGGGACCTCGGCTGGTTCTGGCGGTTCGGCGCGGAGACGACGGCCGCGGCGGTCAGGACCTGGAGCCGGGACGGGCGGATCCTCGCCGTCGGGCTGCTCGACGGCCCCGAGCTGCTGCGGCTGACGACGGCGCCTGACGCCCGGCGGGACGAGGAGCTGGCGCGGCGACTGGTCGAGGACGCCACCGACCCGGAGCGCGGCGTGCTGCCGGCGGGGCAGGCGTATGTCGAGGCGCCCCCTGGCGCCCTGGTCCACGACCTGCTGGGCGTCCACCGCTGGCCCGAGGACGAGCCGTGGACGCCGCTGCGCCGCGACCTCGGTGGGCCGGTGGCGGACCCGGGCCTGCGGGTCGAGGCGATCGGTCCCGGGCGGGCGGCGGTGTGGGCCGACGTGCTGCGGGCGTCGTTCGACGGGTCGACGTTCACGGCCGAGCGCTGGCACGCGATGGCGGCCGGATCGCCGTACGCCGACGCCAGGTGCCTGGTCGCGTACGACGACCGGGGCGCCGCGGTGGCGGTGGTGACGGTCTGGGCGGCCGGCCCGGGGCGGCCCGGGGTGCTGGAGCCGATGGGGGTGCATCGGGAACACCGCGGTCGGGGGCACGGCAGGGCGATCAACCTCGCCGCGGCGGCCGCGCTCCGGGAGCTGGGCGCGTCGAGCGCGCTCGTCTGCACCCCGAGCTCCAACGTCGGTGGCGTCGCCGCCTACACCTCGGCCGGCTTCGAGCGGCTCCCCGAGCGAAGGGACCGACGCCGGGACGCCTGACGCCGGTCCCGAGGCGTCAGTGGTGGGGGCCGTGCCGGCCGAGGGTCTCCACCGGGGTCGCGCCGGGGCGGGTCCACTGCGGCACGGGGCGGCCGGTCGGGCCCCAGGTGGCGTTCCCCTCCGCGTCCGTGCGCCAGTACCAGCACGGGGCGTGTCCCTCGGGCCAGCCCTCCGGCTTGTCCTCCCACGCCTCGCCGCGGCCGTAGGGCGTCATGTCGAGCAGGCTGAGGGAGCCGTTGGCCGGCTCGGTGCCACGGCCCGTCGTGGAGTAGGTGAGGAACACGCGGTCGCCGTCGCGCAGGAAGCAGGTCAGATGCCCCATCTCCCCGCCGACCGGCGCGGGCACGTCCCGCACCGAGTACCAGGGCTGGGTGTAGCCCATGAACTCGACGAAGGAGGCCACCTCGTCCCAACGGCCCGGGGTCAGCACGGCGAACGAGACGCCGCGGGCGTTGAGGTAGACGGCGTCCCGCAGGTGCCAGGCCGTGGTGGTGCACCCCTCGCACTGCCCCTGGTGCGGCGCTCCGTCGTACCACATGTGCTGGTAGACCACGAGCTCGTCGCGGCCCTGGAACAGGTCGAGGAACGGGACCGGTCCCTCGGGGCCGACGACCTCGACCGTCCCGTCGAACTCGACCATCGGCAGCCGGCGGCGGGCCGCGGCGATGGCGTCACCCTCGTGGGTGTGGGCCTTCTCGCGGACGAGGAGCTCGTCCCTGGCGGCCTGCCAGGTGGCCAGGTCGACGACGGGCGGGCGGCCGGGCGGTGCGGCGGTCATGGGTCCTCCGTGGTGTCTCGTGCCGTGGGGGGGGGGGGGGCGCCCCCCCCCCCGCCCCCCCCGCGACCCCCCCCCCCCCCCCCCCCAAAAAGGGGCCCCCGCGGGGACCGCCGGCGGGGGGGGTGGGGCGGGGGCCCCAGCCCCAAA